>JACQFS010000064.1 GCA_016199935.1 Verrucomicrobiota bacterium | reverse complement strand
CAGATGATTGCGCACGATGTCAACGTAGGTGCCGAGTCCCACGTTGTCCAGATAGAGCGTGCCGGTGGCGGGCGCGGCGGCCGTGGCGGCGGAGCGCGAGAGGAAGGCGAACCCGGCGAGGAACAACACCGCCGCCGCCGCGAGGCCGACCCCGGCGAGGAGGTTGACGCGCGTGAAGCTGCGATTGGTTTTTGGAAGCTTTGGCTTCCGCCCGGACCCGATGAAGTTCGCTGATCGCGTATTCACAAAACCTTTCCGAACCAGAGGCAGACTACCCCCCCCCCTATCGGCGATGACAACGAAATTGAAGTCGCGGAAAGCAGGATAATGTTGTGGCGGATTCCGCTACAGCGGACGGCGGGCGGGAATCGAATGCACGGCGCGGATTTTTCACGCCGCCCCAAAGTTATTCACCGGGTTGTGAATACGGTGGATATGTTTTGAGCGGTTTTTCTGGAAATCCAAACGACTCGGGTTGTAATTCCCCACGTTCACCTTGATTCCCGGTTGGGAAATTTCGCATGACCCGCGTGTTGAAATGCCGTGTGTTGAATGAACGTCGGATAAGTTCCGGGCCGACGTGCGAGGGCTGGTTGTTGCCCGGCAAGTCCGACCCTCTGGCACTCTTCCAAACCCAAAATCCTTCATTTCAGGCCATTTCCGATGGGGTGCGGGCAAATATCGCCATCACGCCGCCGGGTCGGCATATCGGGTGTGTCACCGTGATGGTCACGGCGGCGGGGCGGAGTATCGGCCACGCCCGCGTGACCATCACGGAGCCGGTCCGGAGTTCCCGGCCCGGCCGCGTGACCGTCACGCGGGCAGTCCGGAGCGTCCGAACTCCCGGCGTGACGGTCACGGAGGCAGGCCGGAGTTTCCGCACATCCGAAATCACCGTCACGGAGCCGGTCCGGATGGTCCGGCCAGCCGGCGGGACCGTCACGCAGGCGTTCCGGCCACGCCGGGCCGCCCGCGTGAGCGTCACGGTGCGGGTTCCGATATCCGGCCCCGGCGGCGTGAGGGTCACGGCGGCACACCCGGAAGCCGGCCGGGCGGCGATGGGGACCGGCGCTTTTCCACCTTCAACCCGCGCCCGAGATGGCTCGCTTTAATTCCGCACACTTCAACGACGGCTCGCGTTTCAACGAGCCAGAAACCCCAAAAGAGAAAGGACACAAAATGGCCAGCAACCCAACCCCAGACGATCCGCAGGACCTGCTCGCGCAGGCCGAGGACGGCGCCGATGGACTCGACACGTATGAAGTCGCCATCGGCGTAAAGCAGAACACGGCCGCCGCCATCCGCGCGGCCATCACCGCCTATCGCGGTGCCGACACGACCCAGGGCACCAAGAAGCAGGCGAAGGCGGACACGGAGGAGGCGGTGCAGATCGCCGACTCGAACGCCAAGGCATGGCTGGGCACCGCGCGGCTCGTGCTGGTCAAGCGGCTCGGGGCCAAGTGGAGCCCCGCGTGGGAACCCACCGGGTTCCCGGACCAGTCCACCGCCGTGCCCAACAAACAGGAGAAGCGCATGAATCTCTGCGCCTCGCTGAAAAATTATTTCACCGCCAATCCCACCTTCGAGATGCCCGACCCCGACTGGGATGTCACCGCCGTCCGGGCGGGCGCGCATTTCACGGCGATCTCCGACGGGCGGGACGCGCGCGAGGAGGCGAAGACGCAGTTCACCACCGCACAGCAGGCGCTGGCCACGGCGTTCCGCAACCTGTTCAACCGCGTGAGCGGGCTGACCGAGGAGGTCGGCCGGTTGCTCGGTCCCGACGACCCGCGCTGGCACGCGCTCGGCCTCTCGATGCCCAGCGATCCCGACACGCCCGAGCCGGTGGAGAGCTTCACGCTCTCGCCCGGCACGCCCGGCATGGTGCTCGCCTCGGTGGATCGCGCGCGCCGCGCCACGCGCTACCGGCCGTTCATCCAGGTCGTGACGGTGGATGCGAACTTCCGTCCGCTGCCCGCGGTGCACGACCGCGAGGTGACGTTCAAGAACCTGCCGAGCGGCAAGACGCTGCGGGTGAAATTCGTCGCCGCCAACGACGCGGGCGAAGCGCCGGAAAGTCCGGTGCAGGAAATTGTGGTCCCGTGAAAGAACGTGCCATGTGCGCAAGTCGTCACTGGAGCGGACATCGGAAAGCCGGCGGGCGCGCATGGGGGAAGTTGCCGCCGGCTTTTGCATAAAACGCCGCCGGGCGCCGGTGTTAATGTCCGCCGCGCCCAATTCTTTTTCATCCTTCATCCCTCAACCTCCATCCCCCCCTTATGGGCTACGATCCAAACTTTCCGCAGGAAGGCGCGTTGATTGACGCCGCCGAGTTCCGCACGCAGTTCCACGCGCTGCACGACGAAACGACCTCCATCCCCAAGGGCGACAAGGGCGACCCCGGCAACGACGGCGGGGTCGGCCCCATCGGCCCGCCGATGGCGAACGTCATCGTGGATGCCGTCAACACGCTCAACCCCGAGCAGCCCGCCACGGTGGATGCGACCTTCGACGGCACGAACGTCCACCTCACCCTCGGCCTCCCGCGCGGCCTCACCGGCGGGAACGGCGCGACCGGCGCGACCGGCAACGACGGCGGGACGGGCACTCAGGGCGAGAAAGGTGACAAGGGTGATCCGGGCGAGGTGAGCAACGCGCAGTTGAACGACGGCCTCGCCGCCACGCTCGCGTCCGCCGCCGCGAACAGTTCCGCCAACACCAACGCGGTGCCGACGCTGGACACGCCCTTCGTCAACGACCCGGCGACGCTCGCGGACATGGAGCTGATGCGCGCCGCGTATAACACGCTCGTGCTGGCGCAGCGGCGGTGAAGCTTTGCCACGGACGCGTTGGGCAGGACGGGCGGGCGGAGGCGAAGCGGTGGCCGGCGAACTTCCGAACAATGAAGCGGCGTGAACGCCGCGCTCCGTCCGATTTTTTTTCCGCCACCAAATTTTCCTTCGCCCTTCGCGCGTTTCCTCCCTAAGCTCCGCGCGATTCATGGCCGACGAACTGATGATTGATGTTGAGAACCTGACCAAGCGGTATGCGGGGCACACCGCGGTCAAGGACCTCACCTTCTCCGTGCAGCGCGGCGAGATCGTCGGCCTCCTCGGCCGCAACGGCGCGGGCAAGAGCACCACCATGCGCATCCTCTCGTGCTTCATGCCCGCCACTTCCGGCACCGCGCGCGTCGCGGGCTGCGACGTCTTCACGCAGGCCGACGACGTGCGCCGACGCATCGGCTACATGCCGGAGAACAACCCGCTGCACGTGGACATGCGCGTGCGCGAATACCTGAAGTTCCGCGCGCGGCTCAAGGGGCTCTCGCTCGCGCAAAGCCGTTCGCGCGTGGACGACGTGCTCGAGCAATGCGGTCTCGGCGACGTGAGCCGCAAGGTCATCGGCCATTTGTCGAAAGGCTACCGCCAGCGCGTGGGCCTCGCCGACGCGCTCGTTCACGAACCGGAGCTGATCATCCTTGACGAGCCGACCATCGGCCTCGATCCGAATCAAATCCGCGCCGTGCGCCAGCTCATTAAGGATCTGGGCAAGTCGCACACGGTGCTCATCTCGACGCACATTCTTTCCGAAGTGGAAATGACGTGCAGCCGTTTGCTCATCCTCGACGGCGGGCGGTTGCTGATGTCGGACACGACGGAGAATGTGCTCAAGGTCATCGGCGGCGGGCAGGTCGTCGCCGAGATCGCCGCGCCCGCGTCCGACCTGAAGCTGTGCTGGGAGCAGATCGCGGAGGTGGAGCATTACGATCTCTCGCCCGCGGAAGGTGACTACACGCGGTGCGCGCTCACGCCGCGCGCGGGGGTGGATTTGCGGCCCGTGGTCTTCGAGCACGTGCGCCAGCGCGGGTGGAAGCTGCGCGAACTGCACCAGAGCAAACATTCGCTCGAGGACATCTTCATGCACCTGACGCGCACCGACCGGGAGGAGGACGAACTCTGATGCGCGTTTACATCACCCTCCTGCGCCGCGAGCTGGCCGGGTTTTTCTTCTCGATGACCGGCTACGTGCTGATGGCGGCGACGCTGCTGCTGCTCGGCGTGAGTTTCAGCCTGCTCCTCGAGTCGTTGAACGCCGACGCGGTGGACGTGCCGATCACGGAGCTGTTTTATCGCACGCAATTTTTCTGGCTCATCCTGCTCGTGGTGTCGCCGCTGATCACGATGCGCACCTTCGCGCTGGAGAAGCACACCGGGACTTACGAAACGCTGATGACCACGCCGGTGTCGGACGCGCAGGTGGTGCTCGCGAAATTCAGCGCGGTGCTGGTGTTCTACCTCGTGCTGTGGTCGCCGCTGCTGGCGTATCCGTGGCTGTTGAGCCGCTTCACCGGCGACGCGTCGCTGCTCAATCCCGGCGCGCTCGGCGGCACGTATCTGGGCATCGCGCTGTTCGGCGCGGTGTTCATGGCGATGGGCTGCTTCGCGTCGGCGCTCACGCGCAGCCAGATCGTCGCGGCGATGATCGGCCTGGCGCTGGGCATGGCGCTGTTCCTCGGCAGCTTCCTCGGCTCCGTGCATCCGCCGCGGGCGGACTGGCAGACGCAATTCTACCGCCACATCTCGATGGTGGATCATCTCCAGGATTTCTGCCGCGGCATCGTGGACACGCGCGCGGTGGCGTATTACCTCGGGCTGACGGCGTTCTTTTTGTTCCTCACCCTCAAGTCAGTCGAGAGCCGGAGGTGGAAATAAAATGGAACGCGACCCCGACCAACCCAGCTTTTCCGCCGGCCGCCGGTTCGGCATCGGCTTCAACGTGGTCGTCGCGTCCGCGTTGTTCCTGCTCGTGGTGGTGATGGCGAACTATCTCGCGGCCCGGCATTACCGGCGCTTCGTGCTCAGTCCGGAGACGGCGCCGGCGCTTTCGCCGGAGACGCTCGGCGTGTTGCGCAACCTCACCAACACCGTGCGCATCGTCACGCTCTTCGACTCCGAGGAGCCGCTCTACCGCCACGTCCGCGCGATGCTGCGGGAATATCAGAACGCCAACCCGAAGCTCACCCTCGAGCACGTGGACTACGTGCGCGACCCTGCCGCCGCCCAGGCCATCAAGGCGCAATACAACCTCGCCCATCTCACCGACAAGGACCTCGTCCTTTTCGACTGCAACAAAAAAGTGAAGGTCGTCTACGACCGCGAGATGTCGGACTACGACTACTCGGGCCTGGTGGCCGGGCGGACCAACGAGGTGAAGCGCGTCGCCTTCAAGGGCGAGTCGCTCTTCAGCGCGGCCATCGTGAGCGTCACCGATCCGCGCACGCTCGTGGCGTGCTACCTGATGGGGCACGGCGAGCAGAACCCGCGCGAAGACAAGGACCAGTTCGGCTACGCGAAGTTCATCGCGCTGCTGAACGAGAAAAACATCCGCGTCGAGGCGCTCTCGCTGCTCGGCACCAACGAGGTGCCGCCCGCCTGCCAGTTGCTCGTGATCGCCGGCCCGCAGGAGCGGATCGAGCCGCCGGAGTTGGAGAAGATCGACAAATACCTCACCGCCGGCGGCCGGCTGCTGCTGCTCGTCAACTCGCTCGCGCCGAACACCGGACTCGAGCGCGTGATCGCCAACTGGGGCGTCACCATCGGCAACAACCGCGTGTTCGATCCGCAACGCACCACGATGAAACAGGATCTGATGACGATGCAGATGGCCAACCATCCGATCGTCCGTCCGCTGGCGGCCTTTCCGCTGCACGTGATGATGCCCCGCACCGTGGAGCGCGCCGCGGGCGGTGCGTCCACGGCCGACGCGGCGAAAGTCGTCGAGCTCGTCATGACCGGTCCCGACGCCTTCGCCGTCACGGACATTCGCAACGGCGTGCCGTATCCGAATCCCGCCGACCGCAAGGGCCCGCTCTCGCTCGCCGTCGCCGTCGAAAAGGGCGGGCTCGAGGGCGTGCGTGGCGCGACGCGGATGGTGATCGTGGGCGAGTCGCTCTTTCTCGGGAATAATCTCCTCGAGTCCGGCTGCAACCGCGACTTCGCCAGCCTCTCGGTGAACTGGATGCTCGACCGCTCTGCGCTCATGGGCGGCGTGGGCCCGCGGGTGCTCAAGGCATACAAACTCAACCTCACGCGCGAGCAGATGCACACGCTCCACTGGCTGTTGCTGGCCGTGCTGCCGTGCGCCGTGCTGCTGCTCGGCTGGCTCGTGTGGCTGCGGCGACGCCGTTGAGCGCGCGACGCGAAAAATTTCATGCGCGGAAAAACCACCATCTTCCTCGGCCTCCTCGCGCTGGCGCTGCTCACCTACATCGTGCTGGTGGACCCGCGCAAATCGGCAACCGACGAGCGCGCGGCCGCGCAGGCGGTGCTGTTTCCCAACTTCGACCGCCACCGCGCCCGGGCCGTCACGCTGGTCTCGTCCAACCAGACCCTGCGCGCCGAACGCGACGGTTTCGCGTGGAAGCTCACCGCGCCCGTCGCGTATCCGGGCAACGCGCCCGCGCTCGAGGTGTTGCTCGAGGGCGTCGCCAAACTTTCGCCCGGCCGGCGGATTTCGCCCGCCGAGGTGAGCCGCCAGCCCCAGGGCCTCGCCAGCTACGGTCTCCAGCCGCCGCAGCTCACGGTGACCATCGAGCAGGCGACGAACAAAATCGAACTGCGCCTCGGCACGCTCACGCCCGTGGGCGAGCAGCTTTATTTTCAAGTCGCGGGCGAGGCGGGCGTGTTCACCGCCGGCACGAATTTTTATCAACGCCTGCCCCGCACCGTGGACGACTGGCGCGACCCGCAGCTCCTCCATTTCACCGAGGCCGCGTTCAACCGCGTCGAAATCCGCGCCGCCAACCGCGGCTTCGAGGTGCAGCGCGACACGAACGCCGGCGCGTGGAAACTCACCCGGCCGATGGCGGCGCGCGCCGACAATCCGAAGCTCGACCACTTCCTCCAGCTCGCCCGCAACTGGCGCGTCGCCGGGTTCGTGACCGACGATCCGAAGGCGGACCTCGACGCATTCGGCCTCGCGCCGCCGGAACTGGAACTCGTCTTCGGCCAGGGCACGAACGAAATCCAAACCATCCAGTTCGGCAAAGTGCTGACCAACCTGACCAATTTCGTTTACGCGCGGCGGCTCTCGCACACGAACGTCGTGCTGCTGCCCAAGGCCGCGCTCGCGACGCTCCAGCATCCGTTCTCCGACTATCGCGACCGCCGCCTCGCCACCGTGGACCCGGCGCAGGCGGACGTGCTCGAGGTGCGCGCGGAGGATTTCTTCACGCTGCGCCGCGAGACCAACGGCGCGTGGCGCGTGACCGAGCCGCTCAACTTCGCCGCCGACCCGGAGATCGTGAACGACCTCGTCGCCTCGCTCGGCTCGCTCGAGGTGCTCGATTTCGTGAAGGACGTGGTGACCGACTTCAGCGCCTACGGGCTCGCGAAGCCCGCGCGGCAATACGCGTTGAAAACCGCCACGACCAACGCCGGCGGCGCCCCGACCAACACCCTGATCGCGCAGATCGAACTCGGCGCAATGCAGGCCGACCGGATTTTCGCGCGGCGCAGCGACGAGGACTCCGTGTATGCCGTGCCGCTCGGCAGCGTGTTGCGCCTGCCGCAGTCGCTCTTTCAAGTGCGCGACCGGCACGTGTGGAGCTTCACCACGAACGACGTCGTCGCCGTCACCGTCCGGCAGTCCGGCCGCACGCTCCAGCTCGCGCGCAACGCGAAGGGCGAATGGACCGACAACGGCGGCGGCGCGCCGAACCTGCTGGCCCTCGAGGAAACGATGCACCGGCTCGGCGCGATGCAGGCCGCGGCGTGGGTCGCGCGCGGCGCGGACAAGAAGGCGCGCTTCGGCTTCGCGAAGGCGGCGCACCAGATCGAGATCGAGATCGGCGGCGCGCGCCCGCAGAAGCTGGCGTTCGAACTCGGTTCGTTCTCGTCGCAACACCGGCGCTACGCGGCCACGCAGATCGAGGGCGAGGCGGTCATTTTTGAAATGCCGCCGTCGGTCGAGGAGGCGGTGGGCGCCTTCCTGACGCTGCCGCCGGTCAACTAACGCGCGCCGCGCATGACCTCTTTTTTTCAGCGCAAGCCGTGGCGCGTGTGCCGCGTCTGCTTCCGCTGGGTCCGCATCTTCTCGCTGCTGGCGGTGCTCACCGTCGTCGCCGCGTTCATCTATCTCAACCAGCACGGCCTGCCCGAATGGGCCAAGCGGCGGTTGCTCGCCGAGCTGCGCGCGCGCGGCCTCGTCTTCCAATACGAAAAGATCCGGCTCGATTTCTACGGCGGCATCGTCGCGGAAAAAGTCGCGTTCGAGCGCGCGGACGAGCCGGACGCGGTGAAGTTTTTTGTGCAAAGCGTCGGAGTTCAGCTCGACGGCGCGGCGCTGCTCCATCGCCGGCTGGTGGTGGACTCGTTGCACCTGCGCGGCGGGCGCTTCGTCGTGCCGCTGGGCGCGACCAATTCGCCGTCCGAATTCACGGTCGAGACCATCGAGGCCGACATCGCGTTTTTGCCGGACGACAAATGGCGCTTCGACAATCTCCGCGCGCGCTGCCTCGGCGGGCGCTTCCAGATTTCCGGCTGGCTGGACAACGCCTCCGCCGTCACGAACTGGAGCCTCGGCCGCGCCCCGGCCGCCACGACGGGCACGAACGCCCCGCGCCGCGACTGGCGCGAGCCGTTCCGCGACGCCGCGACCGCGGCGCAGAAGATGCGCTTCACCGTCGCGCCCGTGATTAAGGGCCGCCTGCGCGCCGACGCGCTCAAGCCGATGAGCGTGCTCATGCGCCTCGACGCCGACGCCGGCGGCGCGCGCACTCCGTGGGGCGACGCGCAACGTTTCCAGCTCACGCTCGAATCCATCCCCGCGACCAACGGCGGCGCGATCATCGGGGGAAAACTGAATCT
>JACQFS010000063.1 GCA_016199935.1 Verrucomicrobiota bacterium | reverse complement strand
CTCGCGCAGATAGCGCACGTGCGCCTCGGCGGTGAACGGGTTGCGCGCATCGAAGCCCGTGCCGTAGCGCCGCACGCCGCGCTTGTCGCCGAGCGCGTGCGCGAACACCTGGCCCAGCGCGAGGCCGCAATCCTCCACCGTGTGGTGCGCGTCCACTTCCAGATCACCGCGGCACACCAACTCCAGATCCATCACCGCGTGCTTGGCGAACAGCGTCAGCATGTGGTCGAAAAACGGGATGCCCGTGCGCACACGCGCCTTGCCGGAGCCGTCAATGTTCAGCTTCACGGCAATGCGCGTTTCCTTCGTCCCCCGCTTGAGCGCGGCGCGGCGTTGCTTCATGCGCGGCATTGATAACACCCGTTTCCACGCATGGCTAAAGATTTTTCTGAAACCCGCGTGGGCACAAATCATCACGCCTCAGTAGCGCGGGGCCGTCGCGTCCACCGCCACGCTCCACGCGTCGATGCCGCCCGTGAGATTGCGCAACTTTGTGAAGCCCATCTGCCGGAGAAACCCGATCGCGTGCAGGCTCCGCACGCCGTGATGGCAATAGACGACCACGTCCTCCGCGCGCCACGACTCCAGTTCGGCGACGCGCGCCGGCAGTTCGTTCAGCGGGATCAAGGTCGCGCCCGGCAACGCGACCAGCGCGTGTTCCTCCGGCTGGCGCACATCGAGGAGCCGCGGCGGTTGCGCGGACTTCAATGCGTCCGAAAGTTCCACCGCCGACATTGGCAAACTCGACGACATGAAAGTGCGGGGAGCCGATGCTGCGGAGGTTGGCTACTGGTTGAGGGCGGAGAGATAACGCTCGGCGTCAATCGCCGCCGCGCAGCCCATGCCCGCGGCCGTGATGGCCTGGCGATACACGTGGTCCGAGCAATCGCCCGCGACGAAGATGCCTTCGACATTCGTCTGCGAGCCGTGCTTGGGGATGACGTAGCCGTTCGCATCCGTGTCGAGCACGCCCTTGAAAATCTGCGTGTTCGGCACGTGGCCGACGGCCACGAAGACGCCCGCGCAGTCCAGCACGCTCTCCACACCCGTCTTGAGATTTTTCACTTTCACGCCCGTGACCTCGTCCAGTTTCGGATCGAGCACCTCGGTCACGACCGAGGCCCACACCGGTTTGATCTTCGGATTCGCCAGCGTGCGGTCCGCCATGATCTTCGAGGCGCGAAACGAATCGCGGCGATGGATGAGATAAACCGTCGAGCCGAAGCGCGTCAGATACGTCGCCTCCTCGCACGCCGAGTCGCCGCCACCCACGACAACGAGCGGCTGGTTGCGGAACATCGGCAGCGCGCCGTCGCACGTCGCGCAATAGGTCACGCCCTTTTTCTCCAGCATATCTTCGCCCGGCACGCCGAGGTGCCGATGTCCCGCGCCGGTCGCGACGATGATCGTCTGCGCCTGCACCGGCTCGCCGTCCACGCTCAGCGTGAAGGGCCGCTTGGACACGTCCACCGACTCGACCGTCGCGAACTTCACGCGTGCGCCGAAGCGCTCGGCCTGCTTCTGCATCCGCGTCATCAACTCGTAGCCGTCCACGCCCTCGGGGAAGCCGGGAAAATTTTCCACGATGCTCGTGGTGGTGAGCAGCCCACCGGGCATGATGCCGGTGAGCACGAGCGGGGAAAGGTTGGCGCGCGCCGTGTAGAGCGCCGCGGTGAGTCCCGCGCAGCCCGTTCCGATGATGACGACTTTTTCCATAGGGCGCGAAAAATAGGGGGAGACGTGGGTGAAGGCAAGGAGCGGATGAGCGGAATCGTGAAGCTCGAAATCCGAAACCCGAAATCCGAAACAAATCCAAATGCGCGAATCCCAAATGTCCGAAACCGCGTGGCCGTTTGGATCATTGCCGGTTCGGATTTTGGATTTGTTTCGGATTTCGGATTTCGAGCTTCGGGTTTTTTCCGCGCGCCGCGTTTCGTTGTTGTCAAAGCTCCCGCGCTTCGCACACTCCGCGCCCGATGCTCGCCGCATTTCTGACCACCATCCTGTTTTCATTCTCCGCCCTCAGCGGACGGCGGCTGGCGAATCTGGTCAGCGGCACGCAGGCGAACCTCGCGCGGTTGCTCGTCGCGGCGCTGCTGCGCGGGCTTTGGTCGCATCTCTTCGGCTTCGGTGTCGGCGGCGCGGGGTTCGGGATTCTTTTCGTCAGCGGCTGCGTCGGCTTCGGCATCGGCGATCTCGCGCTGTTCCAGGCCTACCCGCGCATCGGCACGCGGCGCACGATGGTGCTCGTGCAATGCCTCGCCGCGCCGTTCGGCGCGTTCATCGAGTGGGCGTGGCTCGGCCACGCGCCGACGCTCGCGCAGGCCGGCTTCGGCGCGGTCATCCTCGTCGGCGTCGGCATCGCGCTGATGCCGGCGAAAGCCGAGGCCCAGCCGACGCACGGACTCGGCGTGGGAATTTTCTTCGGCACCCTCGCCGCGGTGTGCCAGGCCGGCGGCGCGGTGCTGAGCCGCAAAGCCTACGCCGTCGCGGCGGACGCCGGCGCACCGCTCGACGGCGTCAGCGCGGGCGTGAACGTGGCGTATCAACGTTTGCTCGGCGGCATCCTCGTCTCGGCGCTGTTCTTCATTTACCTGAAGTTCATGCACCGGCCCGAGGTCGAGCGCCGCGCCGATTGGCGCGCTGCGCGGCCGTGGATCATCGCCAACGCCCTCGCCGGCCCATCCTTCGGCGTGACTTTTTATCAGTGGGCCTTGATGACCTCGCCGACGAACATCGTGCTGCCCATCGTCGCCACCACGCCGCTGGTCGTGATCTTTCTCACGCGCGTGCTCGAAGGGGAAAAAATCACGGGCCGCGCGCTGGCCGGCGGCGCGCTCTCCGTCGGGGGCGTCATCGGCCTGACGCTGGCCAAGGCGTGACGCGCGGCGGGCTTGCCACGTTTCGGAAAATGCGCACACTCGCCCGCAATGCTTGAACCGCTCGACAGCCGCCAGAAGCGCCAGCTCAAATCGCTCGCCCAGAAACTCGACGCCACCGTCATGGTCAGCAAGGCCGGCCTCACCGATTCGTTCATCGCCGGCTTGAGCAACGAGCTGGAGCGGCACGAACTCGTGAAGGTGAAGTTTGTGAACCACAAGGACACAAAGCGCGAGCTCGCGCCGCAAATGGCCGACCGGACCAGCAGCCACTTCGTGTGGATGATCGGACAGGTGGCGGTTTTCTACCGGCAGAACGCGGACGCGGAGAAGCGCCGGATCAAGTTTGAGTAATGGCGCGGCGCGGAGGCGCCGCGGTCAGCGGGCCGCGACCTTGCGGTTGGGCGCGCCCTGCTGCGCGGCCTTCCATTTGGAGAGGGAGTTTTTCGCCGCGGTCACGTCGCCCAGGGTTTTTTCGACCACGGCCTTCGCCTCCGTCGCCTTCGTGGTGGCGAGGTCGGCCAACTTCGTGAGCGCGGTGAGGCCATCGAGAGCGTTCAGCTTCTTGATGGCCGCCTGAAGTTTCACGGTCTCCTCTTTCGCGGCCTTGAGCTTCGCCTTTAACTCCGCGTTGGTGGCGTCCTTCGCGGACTCGGTGGCGAGCGATTTGATTTCCTGCTCCTTCGCGGCGAGGCCGGCCTGGGCGTCCTTGAGGCTCTGGCTCGCCTTGTCCAGATTGTCCTTCGCGAGCTTCGCCTCAACTTCGAGCTTCGCCTGTTCGGCGGAGGCCTTGTCGAGCGCGGCTTGCAATTCACCCAGCCGCCGCCCGCTCTGCTCCACGCGCTCGGCGAGCGTCGGGGGCGCGGAGTCCAGCACACCGAGTTCGGCGCCGTTGGCCGCGTTCCAGACGGAGATGCGGCCGGAGAAATCGGCGGCGAAAACCTTCGCGCCGTCCTGACTGAAGACCGCGCGGTTGGGCAACTCACCCTTGAAGGGAAGCTGGCGGAGGCTGTTGCCCGTCGCGTCCCAGAGCATGACCTTGTTGTCGCGGCCCACGGAAACAATCTTGCCATCCATCGCGAACCGCGCGCCGAGCACGGCGCTGTGCGGCGCCCAGCGCTTGAGGCTCTGGCCGTCGCGCGGACTCCACAGGATGAGCGCGCCGTCTTCGCTCGCGGAAAGGAGCACGCCGGAATCGGGTCGCCAGCTCAACGCGGTGATCGGCCCCTTGTGGCCGGTGAGCGAGAAAAGTTCCTGGCCGCTCGCGGCCTCCCACATCATCACGCCGCCGCTGCGGTCGCCGGTCGCGAGGTATTTGCTGTCGGGGCTGAACTCGAGGGCGGTCACCCAGTCGGTGTGCTTCTTGATCTTGTGTTCGAGCGAGCCGTCCTTGGTGTCGAAAATTTTAACGAGCCGGTCGGGCCCGCCGAGCGCGATCCATTTCTGGTCGGAGCTGATGTCCGCCGCGAGCACGGAATCGTATTCGCCGCCGATGGCGATGACGCGCTCGCCCTTGGCGATGTCCCAGACGACGACGTCACCGCTCTTCGCGCCGTGACCGCCGCCGGCGAGGAGGAGCTTGCCGTTGCGGCTGAACTTCAGGTCGTGCGGGAAGCCCTCGGGAAACGGAATGACGCCGAGGTATTCGAGATCGGCGGTGTTGTAGAGCGCGATCTGCTTGTGGCTGCCGACGGAGAGCAGCGGCGCCCACGGACTGGAGACCATCGCGGAGATGGCGGTCTGGCGCACGACGTGGACGACGGGTTCCAGCGAGAGTTTGCCGGGCATCGGCGGCGGGCCGTCGGGCTTGCCGACGGCGGCGACGCTGAGCGTCGTGACCGACGACTTGACGGCCGCGACGGCCTTGCTGCCCGAGGATTCGAGCAGGCCGCCCTCGATCCACTTGCGGATCGTGGCGACGAGCTTCGGGTCCATCGGCGGCGAATTGGGCGGCATATACGGCTCGGCCGCGTGCGTCAGAACCTTCACGAGCAGGCTGCCGTCGGGATCGCCCGCGACGACGCCCGAACCCGAGCCGCCGCCCTTGATCGTGCCGCCGTAGCTCGTGAGATCCTGATCACCCTTGAGCTTGTCGGGGTTATGGCACTTGAGGCAGTTGTCGCGAAAGATCGGGAGGACGTGATCGTCGAAGGTGATCTTCTCGCTGCCGGCCATCTTCTCCGTCTTCTTTGCCGCCTTTTTCTCAGCCGCTAAGGCGCCGACCGAAGCGAGCGCGAGGACGACAACGAAGAGCGTGTGAACAGTTTTCAACTTCATGGCCGCTCAGTGGTTGAAGACAAATTCCTTGGCGTTGAGCAGCGACCAGAAAATGTCGTTGAGCACCTGGTCGGCGGATTTGCCCTCGGTGAAGAAGGCCGTGAGCTTGGCCGCCTCATCCTTCGTCGGCGGGCGGCCGAGCGCGCGGAGATAAATTTCCTCCATCACCTGGTCGTTGGTCTTGCCCTCCTTGAGGAGCTTGCGCACCACGCCGCCGGCCTGGATTTTCTGGTTCACGGTGTCGCCATTCAACAGGTGCAGGGCCTGCGAGAGGTTCGGCTCCATCTTCACTTCGCACGAGCACGGCGTCTCGCGCGTGGCGCGGCCGAACGTGGTGAGGAAGAAGGTCGTGGTGCGGCCGTCGGCGATCTCGACGGCGCGTGAGCCGCGCGGCAGGCCGCGGAATTTCTCGTCGGTCTCGGTGACCTGATTGATTGCGTCGAGCAACACCTCGGCGCGGATGCGGCGGACGTAGGCCTTGGCGAAATTGGCGGTGTCGTCCTGGTTCGACGGGTTGGCGACGACGGAGAGCTGGTAGGTGCGCGAGGTGCAGATGTCGCGCACGAGCTTGCGGAAGTCGTATTTGTAGTCGGTGAACTGCGCGGCCAGCTTGTCGAGCAGCTCGGGGTTCGACGCGGGGTTGCTCACACGCACGTCGTCCACGGGATCAATGATGCCCTTCCCGAAAAAGTGCGCCCAGACGATGTTCGCGAGGTTCTTGGCGAACCACGGGTTGCGCGGTGAGGCGAACCACTCGGCGAGCACCTCGCGGCGGTCACGGTCCTTCAGGTCCGGTTGCTCGGCGCCGAGGAACTTCGGCGGCATGTCCTTCTTGGCGACGGGGTGCGACACGCCGCCGCTCTTGGAATTGAACACCACCGTCTCGCGCGGGTCCTCGCCGGACTTGCGGCCGACCTGGGCAAAGAAGGCGGCGAAACTGTAGTAATCATTCATCGTCCAGCGGTCGAAGGGATGGTTGTGGCACTGCGCGCACTGGATGCGCATGCCCATGAAGACCTGCGCGACGTTTTCAGACGTCTTCAGCGTGTCCCGCTCGACCTTGTAAAAATTCGCCGCGGGATTCTCAAATGACCCGCCGCTCGCGGTGAGGAGCGAGCGCACCATCTGATCCACGGGAACGTTTTGCGAAATCTGTTTCTCGAGCCAGTCGTAGTATTGCAGCGCGGACTTGTAGCCGAAGGTCAGCGCCTGGTCGGAGGAACGGATCTGGAGCAGCTCGGCCCATTTCATCACCCACATCTCGGTGAACTCCGGGCGCTTGAGCAATTCATCCACGACCGCCTCGCGCTTGCCGGTGCCCGCATCGGAGACGAAGCGCTTCACCTCGTCGGTCGTCGGCATCCGGCCGATGATGTCCAGATACACGCGGCGCAGGAACGTCGCGTCGTCGCACACCTCCGAGGGCGTGATGCGGATTTTCTTCAGCTTCGCGTGGACGAGCGTGTCCACGTAATTGTTTTCCTTCACGGTCGGCCAGACGAACTGCTGGCCCTTGGGCACCACGAGCACCTGCGAGCCGACGGTGAAGGCGTCGAACCGCGCCATCACGAACGCCTCGCCGCGCACGCCGGCGGTGACGAGCCCCGCCTTGTCGGGCTTGGCGGAGCCGTCGTTGTTGCTCATGAACACGGCGAGCGTCGTCACATCACGGTCGGTGCCGTCCGAGTAGCTCGCGCGCACGGTGAACTGCTGCTTCGCGTCCTTGCCTTCGAGCACGGACTGCCGCGGATAAATCTGCACGTCCACGACCTTCGCGCGATTCGGCACGTCGGCGGGTGCCCCTTCCTTGATCCAGCGCAGCACGGCCTCGTAAAGCTCATCCCCCGCACCGAAGGTCTTCCCGCCAGAGTGCTGCACGAGGCCCGCGCCCTTTTCGATCATGAGGCTCTCCTCGGGCACGGCGAGGTTGATGCGGCGCGTGAGCTGTTCGCGCGTGAAGCGCTGGTAGTCGCCGTCCGGATCGTAGCCAAAGAGCGAAATGCGGAAACCATCCTTGCCGCGCGCGGTGCCGTGGCAACTGCCGGTGTTGCACCCGGACTTGGTGATCGCCGGGATCACGTCCTTCGCAAAACTCACCGGCTCCTCGACGGCGGATTTCTCGACCTTCACGGGCAGCGTGATCGTCTTGCCGCCGAAGGAAACTTTCAGCTCCGTCGCGCCGTCGGCGAGCGGACGCACGATGGCCTTGTCGAGCTTCGCGAGCTTCGCGTTGCCGAGCGTGAGCTTCGCCTCGCCCGTCACGTCGCGCGTGACGCCGTCGGCGTAGGTCGCCTGGACGACGATGGACTGCTTGTCCTGCCTGCTCGTGAGGTTGACGTCCGGCGGAAAGACCTGCACGTCCACCAGCGCGGGCGCGGCGGCCGCGGCGAGCGGCAGCGCGCAGAGGAGGCTGAGGAAGCGGTTCAGTTGCGATTTCATGTTTCGATCCGGTTGACTCAAAATTCTTCCGCCAAACTATTTCTTCACCGCGCTCGTGGTGGTCCCGGCCAGTTTCACCCGCGGCGCGTCCACGCGGAAGATGCCGCCGGACGCGATCGTGTGGGTGACGGGTTCGCCGTGCTGGGTGACGACGACGGAGCAGAACAGATTCTTGGTGACGCCGGGCTGCGCCTTCTCGGTCGTCTCGATTTCAAACACCGCCTCGGTGGTGTCCTTGGTGATCTCCAGGTCTTTCGTCGTGGCATTCGCGGGGAGCCCGACCAGCTTGATGCTGGCTTTGCCCTCGAAGGGAATCTTCTGATTCAATTTGCAGACGACCCTGGTGGTCTTGCCCCGCTCGACGGAGGCGATGTCCAGCTTGCCCTCGACAAACGGCTTGGCAACCTCGAGGGGCATGAGCTGCGATGAAACGTAGGCCGGGCCGCCCTTGACGGTGGCGGAGGCGGTGACGGCGATTTTCCAAACGCGCGTCTCAGCGCCGCCGTTCGCGGTGACGCGATACATCACCGAGTTGGTGCCCTTGGGAATGACCATGTCGGGCAACGAGCCGAGGCCGGACGGATTCCAAATCATCTTCACGGTGATGGGCTCGTCGAACCCGTCCTGCCGCTCGGCCTCGATCTTCAAGTCGAGCGTGCCGTTTTGCACGATGGCCACCTTGGGCGGGACGATGCGGACCTTGAAGGGCACCTCCTCGGTGACCACCGCGGCGATCTGATGCGCGTCGCTCAGCGAGTAAACGGTCGCGTTTTGGATGCGCACCCACTCGACGCGGTGGCGGAACTGCGACTCGACCGGCTTGACCGGATCGGTGGATTTCGCGACGGGCGTGAGCAGGTTGCCGCCCACCGGCGCGTCATCCGCCGCCTCGAACACGACGACCTGCGTGGCGACGCCGTTGGAAAGCGTGTCGGTGTGATACGTCACGCCATTCGGCAGGCCGGCGAACTTGTAGTCAAGCGCGCCGTTGAAGTCGGCGCGCAACGCGTTCAACTGGATCGCGAAGCGGTTGCCGCGCGGCACGACGATGGATTTGCGCGTCTCGTTGTCGTAGCGCGCCGTGTCGGGAATCGAAAGCGTCACGAGCGGCGTCGGCTCCGTGACCTCCACACGATAGGTGAACGCCGGACCGCCGCGACCCTGATGATCGGTGACCTTCACGTAGTAGTCACCGTCCGCCGGGATGCGCACGCGCACGGCGCTGTCGGCCGAGCCGTTGCTGTCGTCGGCCGAGCTCATCACGCTGCCTTTGGAGTTGAGCACCTGCAGCAACGAGTCGAGCGGTGAACCGAGCCGGCGCGCCCAGACCTGCACGTCGAGACTGTCGTCCTTCTTCGCGGTGAACCGGAAAAAATCCACGTCGCCCTTTTTGGAGATGATGCCGTTGAACGCGACCGGCCACGCGCCGGGCGCGACGGTCGCGTTGGTCGTGGTGTCATTGGGCTCGACCTCGAGCACGTTGCTGAAGGGACTCACGCGCATCCAGTCCGGCGATGGCGCGAGGCCGTCGTGTTCGGCGAGGGCGGAAAATTTCGCCATTGGTTTCGCGGGCAGCTTCAGCTTCTGCGTGAAGTCGCCCGCCGCGTCGCCGATGAATTTCGCATCGACGACTTCACCCATCCTGCCGCCGACCGGATAGACGGCCTGCGGGCGCGGGAACGTGCCGACGTGCAGACGATAATGATGACCCGCGCCGCTGTAGGAACTGTCGCGCAGCTCGATGAAATATTTCCCGTCCTCCGGCGCGATGAGCGAGAGGAAGGAATCCTGGGTCGCGAGCGCCGTGTCATCGTCCTCGGCCAGCACGACGCCCTTCGCATCGTGGATGGCGACGTAGGGGTCGAACATCGTCCGGCCCAGCCGCGCGCCCTCGACCTCGGCGGAAAGGCGCTGGCCCTTCTTCGCCTCGACCTCGAAATAATCCACGTCCTCGGTCTCGATGCGGCCGTTGACGGTGCAGTTGAGGGGGATTTTCTGCGCGTGCGCCGGGTCGTTGTTCGGTTCGCGGGCGGTTTCCTTTTCCTCCACGTTCGGCAGCGCGCCGACATAGAAAATGCGCAAAGCTGAGATGCCGCCGGCGGTGCGGACGCGGAGGTTGTGCTCGCCCAACCGGCAGTCCGGAGAGATTTTGAAGAGCGCGGTGACGGAGCTGTTCGTCGCCTGAACAATCTTCACGCACTCGATGCCCTTCTCGTAAAAGAAGACCTCCTGCGCATCGGCCAGTCGATCCCCGGACAGCTTGACTTCAACCTCGGTGCCGCGTTGAGCCCCGGCCGGGTTGACGCCGTTCTGGCCGACGTTGGGCGCCACGGCGAAAGCCGCGGCCGTCGCAGTGATCATCAGGGCGAGCAGGATTTTGAGTCTCATATCTTTTGAACAGAAAGGGGCAACATCCGTGCGGACATTGCCCCGTGATTAAAAATCAAGTCGAGTGTCGGTCCGCCATGCGCGCGTCAGGCGAGCAGATCCTTCAACACTTCGCCGTCCTTCACGATCGCCTGCGGGCGGTTGCCGGGGGACATGAGCGGCTTGTGCGGATCAATGCCGATCTGGTTGAAGATCGTCGCCGCGTAATTCTCGACCGTCACCGGATTGTCTTCGGGCTCCGCGCCGATCGCGTCGGACGTGCCGTGCGCATGGCCGCGCTTCATGCCGCCACCCGCCATCACGATGCTGAAAACTTTCGGCCAGTGGTCGCGACCGGCGGTGCCGTTGATCTTCGGCGTGCGGCCGAACTCGGTGTTCACAATGACGAGCGTGCTGTCGAGCATCCCGCGCGAATCAAGGTCGCGGATGAGCGCGGCAAACGCCTTGTCGAACTCGGGCATGGTCCGCTCGTTGGCGCGCTTGATGTTGTCGTGATGATCCCACCCGCCGTAGCTGAGCGAAACAAAACGCACGCCCGACTCGACGAGCCGGCGCGCGAGCAGCATCCGCTGGCCGGCGGTGTTCATGCCGTATTCCTCGCGGAGCTTCTGCGGCTCCTTGTTGATCTCGAACGCGGCCCGCGCCTTGTCCGACGAAATCATCGCGTAGGCGCGCTCGTAGTAAGAGTCCATGCCCGACAGCGCGTCGGATTTTTCGAGCGCACTGAAATGCGCGTCCACCGCGGAGCGCATCGCGCGGCGTTCCTCGAACCGCTTCACGTCCACCCCGCCCGGCAGCGTAAGGTCACGCACCGAGAAGCCGCCGCTGGCGGGATCGCTGCCCAACGCAAACGGCCCGAACGCCGAGCCGAGGTAACCCGTGCCCGCGTAGGGCGTGGGCAGACTGGGCACCACCACGTAAGGCGGCATGTTCTCGCGCGAGCCGAGCTCGTGCGACACCACGCTGCCCATGCTCGGATACTGGAGCGCGGGACTCGGCCGGTAGCCGGTGAACATGTTGTGCGTGCCGCGCTCGTGCGCCGCCTCGCCGTGGGTCATCGAGCGGATGACGGTGATCTTGTCCGCGATCTTCGCCGTCTCCTTGAGATTCTCGGAGAACATCACGCCGTCGAGCTCGGTCTTGATCGGGTCGAGCGGGCCGCGATATTCGATCGGCGCATTATACTTCGGGTCGAACGACTCCTGATGCGACATGCCGCCCGGCAGGTAAATGTTGATGACCGACTGCGCGCGCACCTTGAGCGACGCGCCCGCCGCCTCGGCGCGGGCCTGGGTGCGGAAGAAATCACTCATCGTCACGCCAACGGTGCCGACCAGGCCGACGTAGAGGAATTCCCGGCGGTTCGGTGTCCAGAGGTGGTTGCTGGTATTCTGGTTCATGCTCATGTCATTGTTTGTTCGTTAAAGGGACGCCGCGCAAAAAATACTCATTCAAAAAAGTTTCGTTCAAAAAGGTTGCGATCATTTGGCAGTTTCCGGGGCAGCCCGCAACCTTTCTCCGAGCCCAGACTCCCGTGCCAGCGGCCGGCGGGTCGCGGCCGCCAAAGTTTCCGCTCCCGCCCAAATTTCCACTGACCGACGCGCGCGCGTAAGCCCCGTGTAAAGCAGTTCGCGGCTCAACACCGGACTCGCCGCGTCGGGAAGAATCAAAAGCACCTCGTCGAACTCCGACCCCTGGCTCTTGTGCACCGTCATCGCGAACACGGTTTCATGTTCGGGCAGCCGGATGGGTGGAAATATTTTTACCCCCCCATCCGCCGCTCCGAAGCACGCGCACAAATCTCCGCCGTCATCGTGCAGCACCACGCCGAGATCGCCGTTGAACAGCTTCAGCGAATGATCATTGCGCGTCACGAGCACCGGCCGGCCCGCATACCACCGCGTGCCCGGCTCGATGACGCCGGCCTCCGCGAGAATGTCCTCCACGAGCCGGTTGAGATTCGCGACGCCCAACGGCCCCTCGCGCAGCGCGCACAGGATGCGGAACCGGCTGAGCGCCGCGAGCGCCTTCGCCGGATCCGCCTCGCGCAGCATCGGGAGAAAATTTGCGAGCACCGTCGCGTGCAACGCCGTCTTCAACCCAGCCGGCGCCGGTGCGTCGCGGAAGATGACGGCGGACATGTCGGAAGCCCCAGTCCCGCCTCCCGGCAACGACTCGCCCTGCTCCCCCGCCCTCCCTTTCGCCCCTTCCCCCGTTCCCGCAGCCTTCGCGCGGCGGGCGATCTCCTGCACCCGTTCCACCTCGCCCGCGTTCACGGCCATGCTCAAGGCCGCCAGTTCCCCCGTCGCGCCGAAGCGGAAATTTTTCCGCAACTGCACCACCGCCTTCGCCACCACTCCGCCTGCCGCCGCACCGATGTCGCCGAGCACCGCGCCCGCGTCCACCGAGGCGAGTTGATCCTTGTCGCCCACGAGCACGAGGCGCGCGTCCGGTCGCAATGCCCGGAGCAATTTCGCCATCACAGACAAATCCACCATGCTCGCCTCATCCACGATCACCGTGTCGAAAGGCAGCGGATTCTTTTCGTTGAACTTCGGCTCCCCGCCGCCCGGCACGAGGCCGAGCAGACGGTGCAGGGTCTTCGCCTCTTTCGGCAGCCGCGCGTTGAGGGCGCGCGGGAACTTGAGCGTCTCTGCCAGCCCCGCCACCGATTCTTGCAATCGCGCCGCCGCCTTGCCCGTGGGCGCCGCGAGCGCCACGCGCGCGGCGGGCGATTGCTCCAGCCACAGGGCGAGCAGCACGCCGACCGTGCGCGTCTTGCCCGTGCCGGGGCCGCCGGAGATGACGGTGAAACGATTCCGCAACGCGGCCAGCGCGGCGACCTGCTGCCAGTCCGTTTCGCCCGGCGGCGAAGGGGGGAAGTATTTTTTCGAACTCTCCGCCAGCAATTTCTCATCGCGCAACTCCACCGCCGCGCCGCAGCGTTCGCGCACGCCGCGCGCCACCGTCTGCTCGTCCTCCCACAACCGGTGCAGATACAGCCGGCCTGCGTCATCGAGCACGAGCGGTTTCAACTCCCCTGCTCTGCCGACCACGGGCGACGCGTGCAGCAACACCTGCCATTCCTTCACGTCAGGCACCGCCAGCGGCGGTGCATCCCCATCGTTGCAGAAAACCGGATGCCCCGTGGCGTCGCTCACGTTGAAACGCGTGTGCCCCTCGCGCACGCGCTCGCTCGCCAGCGCCGCCGCGAGCGCCACGGCCGGCGCGTCGCCGCCCGCCAACCGCTCCATCAGCCGCGCGAAGTGCCGGTCCAGTTCCGTGAAAGCGGAATGCGCGAGCAGCCGTTCTGAAGTTTCCCATTTCATTGCACGCCCTCCTCCGGCTCCGCCAGCAACACGTGGCTCAACTCCGCGACGAGTTCCGCCGACGGCCGGTCGCGGAAAATTCCCAGCTCCGGCCGCGCCGGCTCCACGCCGCGCAGGAAAAGATAGAACACCCCGCCGAAGTCGCGTGAGTAGTCGAAGCCCGGCACGCGCGACTCCAGCCAGCGCTTCAGCGCCACGACGTAGAGGTGATATTGCAGCGTGTAAAAATTCCGTTCCATCTCCGCCGCCATCGCGCTTTGCGAATAGTCCTCCACCCGCCCGCCGAGCCAGTTCGATTTCCAGTCCACGAGATAGAATTTCCCGTCGAAGCGGAACAGGAGGTCGAGAAAGCCCTTGAGCAAACCCTCCTGCGGCGCGAAGCCGAGCGTTGCCAGGCGCTCGCTGAATTCCGGCGCAGTGCCGCCGAACACGCGGGCCAGTCCCTGCGCCGCGAGCCGTTTCATCGGCAGGTGAAACTCCAGTTCGTTGAGGCGGTCGGGGTTGGCCACCTGCGACAGCGCGAAGGCGCCGGATTCGTCACCGAGCCGCGCGGACAGAACCCGCCGCACCATTTGCGCGACGCCCGCACCGTGTTCGCGGTCGGAAAATCCAAAACGCTGGAGCTGCTCCGCCACGAGCGCGCGCACGTCCGGCTCCTCCGCGGCGAATTCCAGCTTCTCAAAAATTTTGTGCAGGCACGTGCCCGGCCGCGCCCCGCGCGGGAACGCGAAGATGCCCGCCGCCGGCTCCGCCGGAGCTTCGCGCCGTTCCGAGGAGTCGTAGTCCGGCTGCTCCGCGGCGCCCGACGCCGTGAGCGAGGAAAAACTCGCGACGCGCCAGTCGTCGTGGATAGTGCCGGTGAATGTCCGCGCCTTCAGCGGCTGCGGCGCGACATTTTCTTCAGGTGCGCCCGCAGCATCAGCCTCTGGCAGGTCGTTCAGTTCAATCGTGCCGCCGCTTTTCTCCACGATGCCACTGAGGTCCGCGCGCAAGTCGTCATCCGTCACCTCGCTCCAGTTCAGCTCAAACGGCTCGCTCCCGTCCGCGCGGTGCCCGTGCAGCAGCCACGCGGGCGCGGAGGTTTCCGCCGTGTTGATCGCGCCCCAGGCGAAATGGCAGCGGTGCACCGCGCGCGTGAGCGCGACGTAGAGCAGGCGGACATTTTCCGCGAGCGCCTCGCGTTGCGCGCGGTGACGCCGCTCCGCCGAAATTTCCGGTCCGAGGTCGCGCACGCGGGCGTGGCTGGCCTCGTCATGAAAAACCACGTCGCCCGCCCGCGGCTCCGAGTCGCGCCAGCAGAAGGGCGCGAAGACGATTCCATATTGCAGGCCCTTGCTCTTGTGGACGGTGACGATGCGCACCGCGTTGTCGTCGCGTTCGAGCCGGAGCTGATGCTCGTCCGCCGCCGCGCCCTCGTCGTGCAGGCGCGCGGCGAACCATTTCAACAGCCCGCCCGGGCCGAGCCGCTCCTCCACCTCGGCGCGGTGCAGCAACTCGCCGAGGTGCAGCGTGTTCGTCAGCACTCGCTCGCCCTCGGGCCGTGAGAGCAAGCGCTCGCGCACGCCCGCCTCCGCCAGCAGCCGCCGGAACATCACGGCAAAGCGATCCGCCTCCCACATCTCGAACCATTTTTGAAACTGCTCGCGCCGCTGCTGCCACGCCGCCTCGTCCGACTCGTAGGCCGCAAGGTCGCTCGCGCTTTCGCCAAACAGCGGCGTGGCGAGCGCGGCGCGGAGCCACTTCTCGTTGCCCGGCTCACCGATGGCCGCGAGCACGCGCAACAAATCTCCCGCCTCGCGGCTCTCAAAGACGCTCCGCTCCGTGTGCAGCACGCCCGGCACGCCGGCGCGCGCGAGCGCACGCTGCACGAGGTCGGCCTGCGCATTGGTCATCGTGAGCACCGCGATGTCCTCGTGGCGCAACGGCCGCGCGCCGATGCGCGCCTCGCTGTTCATCAGCCGCGTGATTTCGCCCGCGACGGCCGCCACGATTTTTTCCTCGGCCTTGCCTTTGGCGACCGGCTTTTCGTCGCGCGGCAGGAACCAGATTTGCATCGGCGGCTCGCGCCGGCCCGCGAACGTAAGCCGCGCGTCGTCCGCCCGGGGCGAGGGCTGCACGCGCTCGAACGGAATTTCGCCAAAGACAAACGGCGCGCCGGCCGGCCGGTCGAAGAGCGTGTTGACCGCGCCCACGAGGCCGCTCTCGGAGCGCCAGTTGGTCCCGAGCGTGAAGCCGCGCTCCGCCCGTTCCGCCGCGTCGAGGTAGGTGAAAATGTCCGCGCCGCGAAAACTGTAGATGGCCTGCTTGGGATCGCCGATGAGGAAGAGGAAGGGAGCGCCGATCTCCAGATCGGCGCGTTGCGAATCCGGTTTCGAGGCCGGAACGCGCGGAGATGAAGTTTCGCGTTCCGCCGCAAACAGCGTGCGGAAGATTTCCCACTGCACCGGGTCGGTATCCTGGAACTCGTCAATCAGCGCCGCCTTGAACTGCTGGCGCGTCGCGCGCACGAGGCCGGCGCCGCCGTCGCCCCGCAGCGCCGCGCGCGCGCGTGTGAGCAGGTCGTCATACGAACGGACCTTGAGTCGTTCCTTCCGCTGCGCCAACTCGCCGCGCGCCGCCGTAAGGAACTCGCGGCGCAGCGCCACGTTCCACAGCCGCGTGGTTTGCCGGAGGGATTCACAGGCGTCAAAAAAAACGTGCGGCGGCACGCCCCGCTTCCTGACTCGGTTCTCCGCGTCCGCCAGTGCGGAGGAACTGAACAGGAGCAACGCCGCCAGTTCGTCCTCGCCGACGCGTCCCGCGGTGAATCCGGCATCCACGAGACGGAACGCCGTCTCCATTTCCCCGCTGCGGTTGTAAGGCTTGTTCGCCCACTCCGCCAAGTCGCCGAAATGCGAGCGGATGATTTCGGACTCGGCGGCCCAGAGTTCACGCGCGCGGGCGAGCGCCGCGTCCGCCGCCTGCGCACACTCGTCGGCGGTGCGCGGGCCCGCGTTGCAGACCACTTGCACATCGTGGTGGTTGAGTGATGACTTGAGCAGCGCGAGCAGCGCATCAGGCGTGAGGCCGCCCCCGCGCGCCAGCGCCACGCGAAACGGTGTCGCCCCGTAAAGCTGCCGCCGCCAGAAATCGTCGGCCACCTCGCGCAGCAACTCCGTCTGATCGGTGACCAACTCCACATCGAACAGGCCGCCGCTCTCGAACGCGCGGTCGCGCAACAACCGCTGGCAGAAGCCGTGGAGGGTGAAGACCGCCGCGGTGTCGAAGGCGTTGAGCGACTCGCGCAGCCGCGTCGCCGCGCGCGGGCGGTCCGGCACGCGCGCGAGCAGCGCGGCAGTGAGTTCGTCCGTGCTGCTGCCCGACCGGAAATCCTCCGCCGCGCGCGCGAGCGTCTTGCGGATGCGGTCGCGCAGTTCCTCCGTCGCCGCCTCGGTGAACGTGACGACCAGAATCTCATCCACCTCCAGCCCCTGCTCGACGATCAGGCGCAGGAACAGCCCCGCGAGCGTGTGCGTCTTCCCCGTGCCCGCGCTCGCCTGGAGCAGGGTCGTGCCGGGAAGCAGGTCCGCCGTCACAAGGTTGAAGTTCGCGCTCATGGCGTTTCCTCCAGATGTTCCAGCAGCGGTGCCACGATGCTCTGCGCGAGGCCGGCGAATTCCTCATCCACCGGGTCGGTGTCGCGGAAGAAAAGGTCGAAGTATTCGTCCTCGCACTCGCCGCGGTTTCGCTCGCCGCCCAGCCACTTGGT
The DNA here is from genome assembly GCA_016199935.1 of Verrucomicrobiota bacterium. Taxonomy (GTDB): domain Bacteria; phylum Verrucomicrobiota; class Verrucomicrobiia; order Limisphaerales; family JACQFS01; genus JACQFS01. The sequence continues at coordinate 24,788 of JACQFS010000063.1, read as the reverse complement.
GCGCGCGCGGTCGAGTGGCGATTTTTTGGACTTCACCGTTTCGTGCAGCACCAGCGCGGACTCGGGGAAAAATTTCAACGGCTCGCACAGGCCGCGCGCGTAGAGCGCGAGCAAGTCCCGGAGTTTTGCGGGCGCGTCCGCCACGGGACGGAATCGCCGCTGGTCCACACCGCCCTCTTCCCCAAGGCCGACAACGAAGCTCGCGCGTTCCTCCGCCCCGCCCGGCAGCGCGTTCCACACGAGATGCCGCACCCACGCGCGCACGAGGTCGCGGCCCTTCAGTTTGCCGGGGCGAAATTGCAGCAGCCCGCGGTGACGCACTCCCGCGAGGTGGCCAGTGAGGCGGAAATCTCCGAGCGCGAGGTCCACGCACACCGGCTCGCACGGCGCGCCCGCGCCGAGCGCGGCGACGGCGGCGGCCAGTGGCTCCAGTTCATCCGCGAGCCGCTCGAACTCCGCGTCGCCGATGCTGCCGAGCGGAAGCTGCCCGGCGGCGCGCAGCCGCGCCCGGCGCGCGTCGCGGCCCGCGCCCGCGAGCGTGGCGTCGAGCAGCGCCTCGCGCACCTGGAAGCCACCGAGGCCGGCGATCTCAAACGGCTCGCGCTCGTCGAGCGCGGCTTCGGTGCGGGCGAGCCGGAGGTTGAGCCGGCGCGTGGCGAGGAAGCGCGACGGGTTGGCGAAAAATTCCGCCAGCTCGTCCACGGCGACGGTGCGCCAGTCATCGCCGGCGGACGGCGCGAGCGGCGTGGTGAAAAAACGGCCCGCAGCCGGCGGCTTCCGAAGCGCCTCGCACGCGCGCAAATTTTCCGCCGAATAACTGAAGAGCCGTCCGCCCTTTTCAAAGTAGGCAGAGTGAAACGCCTGGAGCCGGTGCTGGAAGCAGAGGTGCTTCTCCACGTCGCCGCCATCGGACGCGGTGAAACTGGAGCGAGCGTAGTCGAGCAACTCGCTCACGAGCACCGACGGCGGCGCGGGCGAGTTGTCGCGGATGCTTTGGCCGGTGTAGCTGATGAAGAGCCGCGCGCGCGCGGAGAGGAGGGTTTCGAGAAAAAGATAGCGATCGTCCTCGCGCACCGAGCGGTCGCCCAACCGCGGCGCGCGCGTCATCAGGTCGAAGCCGTGACGCGGATCGCTGCGCGGGAAGCGGCCGTCGTTCATGCCCACGAGGCAGATGATCTTGAAGGGCACGCTGCGCATCGGCTTGAGCGCGCCGAAGGTGACGCGGCCGGTGAGGAATCCGGAATGCACCGAGTCCGCGTCGAGCATCGGCGTGAGGGCTTCGAGGACGACGGCGAGAGAGACCGGGGCGTCGCTCGCCGCCAGCCGCGCCGCCGCGCGCAACTGCGCCAGCGCCGAGCGGATGAGTTGCAACTCAGGCTCCGCCCCTTCGCCGGGCGCGAAGAAATCGTCGAGCAGGCGCGTCAGCAGGCGCATCCAGTCATCCACCGGCCGGGCGTGCTCCAGTTCGGCGAGCACGGCGAAAAGTTTTTCCGCGAAGTCCGCGAAGCGGCCCAGCGTCTCCGCCGTTTTTCCCTCGAGGCCGTCGCACGGCAGGATGCCGGCGAAAATATTTTCCCCGCGCCCGCGCATCGCGCAGCCAAGGAGCAGGCGATCCAGCCCGGTGCGCCAGGTGTTTTGCGCCAGCGCGGGAAGGTTCAACTGCCCGCGATGCGCGGCGTCGCGGCCCCAGCGGATGCCCGCGGCCTCGATCCACTCGCGCAGTTGCGGCAGATCCGCCTCCGCAAAATCAAACCGCGCGCGCACCGCGGCCGACTCCAGCAACGCCATCACCGACGCCGAGCCGAGCCGCGTGCCCGCGAGGTTCAGCAGCGCGAGGAACGCGCCGACCGCGTGGCTCTCGCGGCGCGCGCCGACGTCCGCCACGCTGAAGGGGATGTGCGCCCCGCCCGGCCCCGCCGCGCCGAAGACGGCCGCCACGAGCGGCGCGTAGCGTTCGAGATCGGGCATCATCACGAGGATGTCGCGCGGACGCAGCTCCGGATCGCGCTGGAACCAGTCGAGCATCCGGTCACGCAGGACTTCGAGTTCGCGCAGCGCGCCGTGGCAGTTGTGAATTTCCACCGAGTCATCGCCCGCCGCGAGCTGGCGCTTCGCGCCTTCCCCGCCGCCGTCGCACAGGTGAAGGATGTCGGACTGGATGGCGTGAAGCAGCGCGCCGCCTTTGGGTTCGGAAAAATCCGCGTCCGGGTCGAACTCGGTCGCGCCGATCAGGACGCCCAGAAAATCACGCCCCAACGCGCCGAGCGAACCGAGCAGACGGTTGCCGCCTTCGAGGTGCAGTCCCGCCGCCCCGGCACCGGGCGCGGAGCGGAGCGCCTTGAGTTTCTCCGGCGCGGACTGCACGTCGCCCCAGTATTCCTCCGAGGGTTGGAGAAGAAAGAGATGGATCTCACACTGACCGGCCAGCGCGGCGAACAGCTCGACGTAGAACGGCGGCAGCGCGGAGATGCCAAAGATGGACAGGCGCGGCAGCAGGGCGGAACCGGTCCGGCGCCCCGCGGCAAAATGGTCGCGCAGTTTTCCGATCAGCCGCGCGGGATGGTCGCGACCGATCTCGCCGGTGATCGCGCGCCACAGTTCGCTCTGCCAGAATTCCGTCGCGTCGTCGGGGCGCCCGCCCGCGTCCCATCGCAAAATCATTTCCGGCCGGTAGATGAGATACTGGTCGAGGAGGCCGGCGAGGTTGCGCGCGAGCTGGAACTGTTTCCGCCCGTCGTCGTCGCCCGCGAGGTAATGGCGCACCGCATCGAAGCCAGGCCACTCTTTCAACTTCGGCAGGAGACGATGCACCCGCCAGGTCAGGGCCGCCGGGTCGAACGGGGATTCATCGGGCAATTCCGCCGCCAGCCCGGCCTCGACCGCACGGAAGGCCTTCCACGCAAAATCGCGCGGGAAGCTGAAATTGAAATTCGCGCAGACGCCGAGCCGTTTCGCGATCTCCATCCGCAGCCAGCGCTCCATGCCCGTGCTCTGGACGATGACCGTCTCGCGCTCAAACGGGTCGCCCGCCGGCTCGCGCACAGTCCGGACGAGGCGTTCCACGAGCGCCTCGAGGCGATTGCTCGTGTGAAGGTGCAGTCCCGGCGTCGGCATGGCGGAGTTGTTTAGCGCGGCGGTGGGGAAAGCAAAGTTCAATTCACCCCGGGGCGCGAATTCGTGTCCACCGCCACCTCGTGCAGGAACAGCGAGACAAACTCCAGCGCCTCGACGCGCTCCTCGTTCGAACCGCCCCGGAGATGGACACGGCCCCGCTCATCGGAGCAGAGGTGTGCCGCGCCGAAGCGGGCGATGGTGGAGACGCGGTGGGAACGGCAGGATGTTTTTTCAGTTTTCATGCCCGCATCCTGGCACGCCCCCCTGGACAACGGCGGTCCAGTCAAAAAAAATATTTGAGAGGGAAATTCCACGCGCAAGCAGCCCCGGCGAGGTCGCCGCGAAGAAGAAATGGCTCCAGAGGAATCCCGACTGGTCGGGAGAACCTTCAACCCCACGGTTAATCCCGACTGGTCGGGACTCCACCATTGAGGAGTTGGTCGCGAATCCAGCGCGCGGACTTCATCCGTTTGATCGCCCGTTCCCGCGCCATTGCCGCCGCACGCGTGGGGTGCGCCTCAGACCAGACCAGTTCCCACGGACCGCATTTGCGAGTGAAATGCCCCCCGATGAGGTCCGTTCGATTGTGATTGGCTAGGCGGACCGCCAGATTGTCGGTCTGGCCAATGTAGAACTTTCCCTGCGGGTTTTGCAGAACCTAAACGTGGAACATGGCAGGAAAAAAATGGCTCCAGAGGAAGGACTCGAACCTTCAACCCCACGGTTAACAGCCGCGTGCTCTACCATTGAGCTACTCTGGAACGCAAACGGTCTGACGAACCTTCACCACCCACGGTTAATCCCGACTCCGTCGGGACTCCACCATTGAGTTGCTCTGGAACGCAAACGGGCGCGCAAGTTACAAACCACCTGTTTGACCGTCAACGGTTTTCCCGCGCTGACCGAGTTGTCGACGTTTTCTGATGAACGTCTCGCCGTGGGGGCGCGCCACTCATGCCTCAGCTTCCGTCTCCTCTCTCCGCACTTGCACCAGCCCCGGCCCCTTCGCATACTCCGCGGACATTTTTGGAAACGACTCTGAATTGAAACTATGAACACCCCCCTCCGTGTCGCAGTCACCGGTGCCGCCGGCCAGATTGGTTACTCGCTCCTGTTCCGCATCGCCTCCGGCGCGATGTTCGGGCCGAACCAACCCATCATCCTTCACCTGATCGAAATCCCCGACGAGAAGGCGCTCAAGGCGCTCGCCGGCGTGGTCATGGAACTCGAGGACTGCGCGTTCCCGCTGCTCAAGGGCTGCGTGCCCACGAGTGATCTGAGCGAGGGCTTCCGCGGCGTCAACTGGGCACTGCTCGTCGGCGCGCGGCCGCGTGGCCCCGGCATGGAGCGCAAGGATCTGCTCACGGCGAATGGAAAAATTTTCACCGGCCAGGGCAAGGCCATCGCCAGCCACGCCGCGAAGGATGTCCGCACGCTCGTCGTCGGCAATCCGTGCAACACCAATTCGCTCATCGCCATGAACAGCGCCGCCGGCGTGCCGCGCGAGCAGTTCTTCGCCATGACCGCGCTCGATGAAAACCGCGCGCGCACGCAGCTCGCGAAGAAAGCCGGCGTGCCCGTCGAGACGATTACGAACCTCGCGATCTGGGGCAACCACAGCTCCACGATGTATCCCGATTTCTTCAACGCGAAAATTCAGAACCGCCCCGTCACCGACGTCATCGGCCATCGCGAGTGGTTGGAAAAAGATTTCATCGTGACCGTGCAGAAGCGCGGCGCGGCGATCATCGAGGCGCGCGGCCTCAGTTCCGCCGCGAGCGCGGCCAACGCCGTGGTGGACACCGTGCGCCGGCTCACCACGCCCACGCCGCAGGGCGATTGGTTCAGCGTGGCCGTCTGCTCCGACGGTAGCTACGGCATCGAGAAGGGCCTGATGTTCAGCTACCCGATCCGCACCGACGGCAAGAAATGGGAGATCGTCCAGGGCCTGCCCGTGGGCGAGTTCAGCCGCGCGAAAATCACGGCGACGGAGAACGAGTTGAAGGAAGAGAAGTCGCTCGTGAGCGAGTTGCTGCCGAAGTGAGGCGTGACGAGTAAGGAGTAATCCGTAATCCGGAGGCGCCCTTTTCTTTACGCATTACTTCTTACGGATTACTTCCCCCCCATGACCCTCACCGAACTCGCTCCGCATCTCGAACTCACCCTCCTGCGCGCCGACGCGACGCGAACCGACGTGCAGAAACTTTGCGCCGACGCGCGCGCGAACCAGGCCGGCGGCGTGGTCGTCAACGGTGCGCACGTCATCGCGGCGCGGCATTTTCTCGACGACACGGAGATCAAAGTCACCGCCACCGCCGGCTTCCCGCTCGGCGCGGTGGACGCCGACGTGAAACGCTACGAGGTGGAGGTGGCGGTGGACCACGACGCGCACGAGCTCGAAGTGGTGCCCAATCACGGCTGGCTCAAGGAGGGCAACACCGACTCCACACGGCGCGAACTCCGCGACCTCGTCGAGGCGGCCGATGAGCGCCCGCTGAAGGTGCTGCTCGAAACGTCGCTGCTGAACCGCGAGCAGTGGATTGCCGCGGCGCGGCTCGCGGTCGAGGCGGAGGCGAAGTTCGTCACGCTCTCGGCGGTGTTCGGCACGCGCGAAGTTTCGCCAGAAGTGGTGCGGGCCGTGCGCGAGGCCGTTGGGCCGAAGTTTGGCCTGAAAGTTTTTGCCAACGTCGCCACGCTCGCCGCGGCCACGGCGCTGCTCGATGCCGGCGTGGACCGGCTCGGCGTCACGCTCGCGCCGAAGGTGTCGTGAGCGGAGCGCGGACTTTAGTCCGCTTCAAGGTGGAAAGCTCCCGCGAGTTAACGATGACCCGTCGACCTTCGCCCGCTGAAGCGGGCTGAAGCCCGCACCCCGGCGTCGTGAACAAGCTGTGAATTGTTTGTGAGCAAGATTTGATTGCGGGGGTCGCGCGAAAGCAGGAACGCTCCCCGCCGTGCCAAACCCAGTTCTCGGCCGCGGCCTTGATCAACTCATGGACCAGCGGCCTGGTTCCGCCAACCCCGGAACCGCCAACCCGACCAACCCGTCGCTGACTCCCGGCGTGCGCGTCCTCATCAAGGGCGCCAACGGCGAGGTCTCGACCTCCACCAAACTCACGTCTGCGGCCGCCGCAGCGCTCCCGGCGATCCGCCTGCTCGACCGCTCCGTGCTCGTGACGCTCGTCATGTCCGACGTGCTGCTCTGCGCGCTCGCCTATCACGTCGTTCGCAGTGCGACGGGCCCGGTGGGATTCCTGAGTTGGACTCTGTGCCTGACGGCCATCGCGCTGGGCGCGTGGCAGAGCTACCTCGCGGTCAAGGCGGTGGCCGGTCGCCGCGCGACGGGGAATTGAGGCGGCGACCCGCTTCAACGCCGCCGGTTGAACTCGGTGCGCGAATACTTCTGCGTGGAAAGTTCCCGTGCCTGTTCCCGCAGTCCGTCGGTGACGCTCAGCGGCTCCCACTTCACGCCAAACATTTTCTCCGCCTCCGCGCGCATCGCCGCCTCCCACGCCGCGCGCGCAACGCCGGGCGGCACCGGCTGGATCGAGCCCTGGATCAACATCCCGTGCTTCGTCCGGCGCTGCGCCGCGCCGGCGATTTTATTTCCGCTCCACGTCAGATCAAACTTCTCCGGGCCCGCGAAGCAGCGTCCGGGCAGTTGCTTGTCGCCACACGGCGCAAGTTCGGCCGCGAGCTGCACGCGCGCGAAGGCCGCGCGAATCCACTCGTGCAGGCGGCGGTAGCTTTCCTCCGCGCGCAGCGCGAACCACTCGTGCGCGGGCGGGATGACGAGGTTGTAGGTCCAGTCCGCGTCGTGCGGCACGAGCCCGCCGCCGGTCGGGCGGCGGATGAGCGGGCGCAGTGGCGTCCACGTTTCGACTTCGGAAATTTTTTGGAAATAACCGAAGGTCGCCGCCGGTTGCGTCCAGCCGTAGAAGCGCAGCACCGGTGCGCCGAGCGACTCCGCGCCGAGCAGCAGCGCCTCGTCCCACGCCATGTTGTCGGCGGGCGCGCCGGGGCCGGATTCGAGCAGGAGCCACGTCTCGCGCATGACTCAGCGGTTGAACACCTGCGCCGTCCAGTGCCCGAGCCACACGGCGACGAGGCAGAGCGCGACGGAGAGCAGGACGTTGAGCGAAACGGAAAGCCACTCGCCCTCGCGCATGAGGTTGAGCGTCTGGAGGCTGAACGCGGAGAAGGTCGTGTAGCCGCCGCAGATGCCGACCATCAGGAAGTTGCGCCACGTGGCGTTCGCCGCGAGCCGTCCGTCATCCGCCGTGAGGGCGAAGAACAGGCCGATGAGAAATGAACCGGAGACGTTCACGACGAGCGTGCCGAGCGGAAACTTCCCGCCGAAGTCGTGCTGGACGTGGTTGCCCAGCCAGAAGCGCAGCACGCCGCCAAACGCGCTGCCGAGGGCGATGAAAAAGTAGTTGGCCATGTGAATGTCGAATGACGGATGACGAATGGCACCGGCGACACGCCGTGCCCTTCACCATTTGTCATTCGAGCTTCGTCATTTTGACCGAGCTTGGACAAAGCGCGGCGATTTCGCAATGGGCGCAATCGGGTTTCCGTGCGCCGCACCGCCGGCGGCCGTGCCAGATGAGCCAGTGGCTGAAGAGCGCCCAGTCCGGCTGCGGCACGAGTTTCATTAGGTCTTGCTCGATCTTCACGGGATCGGTGTGCCTCGTCAGGCCGAGTCGCGCGGCGAGCCGCGAGACGTGCGTGTCCACCACCACGCCGACGTTGAGGCCAAAGGCATTTCCGAGGACGACATTCGCCGTCTTGCGGCCGACGCCGTCGAGGGCGTGGAGTTCGGCCATCGTGCGCGGGACTTCGCCGCGGTGCAGTTCGACGAGCCGGCGGCAGCAGGCCTGGATGTTCTTCGCCTTGTTGCGGAAGAAGCCGGTGGTGCGGACGGCGGCTTCGAGGTCGGCGAGCGGCGCGGCGGCGTAGTCGCGCGCAGTGCGGTATTTTTTGAACAGCTCCGCGGTGACGAGGTTCACGCGCTTGTCGGTGCATTGCGCGGAGAGGATGGTGGCGATGAGGAGTTCGAGCGGGTTGGAATAATTCAGCTCGCAGTGCGCGGCGGGATACGCGCGGCGGAGTCCGGCGATGATCTGGCGCGCGCGGGTGGCGCGGGCCTCGGCGGATTCGCGGGGCATGGCGGTTCAGACCAACTCGGGCGCCATGAAGTCCTCGGTGGGCTTGAACAGCGGCCGGCCGTCGCGCGCCTCGGGATACTCGAAGACCTTGCCCTCGAAGTTGCGGATGACCACGCGGTCGGCGTTGCGGCTCAGGACGTAGTCGGGATTCACCGGCACCTTGCCGCCGCCGCCGGGCGCATCGATCACATACTGCGGCACCGCGTAGCCGGTCGTGTGGCCGCGCAGCGATTTCATGATCTCCAGCCCGCGTCGCACGCTCGTGCGCAGGTGCGCGGAGCCGGCGATGAGATCGCACTGGTAGATGTAATAGGGACGCACGCGGCACATGAGGAGTTTCTGCACGAGCGCCTTCATCACGGTCGCGTCGTCGTTGACGTGCTTGAGCAGCACGGACTGGTTGCCGAGCGGGATGCCGGCGTCGGCGAGGCGGCCGAGGGCGTCGCGGACTTCGGTGGTGAGTTCGCGCGGGTGGTTGGCGTGGATGCTGATGAAGAGCGGGTGAAACTGTTTCAACATCGCGCACAGCTCGGGCGTGACGCGCTGCGGCAGGAAGACCGGGATGCGCGTGCCGATGCGAATGAACTCGACGTGCTTGATGGCGCGCAGGCGGGCGAGGAGATATTCGAGCTTCTCGTCCGAGAACAGCAGCGGGTCGCCGCCGCTCAGGAGCACGTCGCGGATTTCCGTGTGCTGCTCGATGTAGGCGATCTGCCGGTCGAACTCGGGATGAAAATCGTAGCCGCTGGCGTTGCTGACCAGTCGCGAGCGCGTGCAATAACGGCAGTAGGCCGCGCAACGATCCGTGACGAGAAAGAGCACGCGGTCGGGATACCGATGCACGAGCCCCGGCACCGGCGAGTGCGAGTCCTCGCCCACCGGGTCGGTGAGTTCCCACGGCGCGAGGTCGCCCTCGCCGCTGCGCGGGATGACCTGCCAGCGGATCGGACAGTGATCGTCCGACTGGTCAATGAGGTTGAAGAACTGCGGCGTGATCGCCAGCGCAAGCTTGTTCTCGGCGAGGCGGAGGCCGTCGGACTCGTCCGCGGTGAGCGTGGGCATCAACTCGCGCAAACGCTCCGGCGTGGTGACGCGGTTGCGGAGCTGCCAGCGCCAATCGTTCCACTCAGCGTCCGGCACGTGCGCCCATGGGCCGCGGCCGGCGGGATGAAATTCCTTGAGGTGGTTCAACTGGCGTTCCGCTCGCGGCTCCTCGCCGCGGCCCGGGGGTTTTTCCGAGTGCATTTCGTGGCGACTATAAATTTGAAGCCCCGCGTGTCAAGGGACGCTCCCGGGAGTCGGGTTCGCGCGGTCCGCGGTGGCGGCGGAAAATTCCCGCCGCCACATCTCGCGCCGCACATCGAGCGCGTCGAGCCGCTTCACGGCGTCCGACGCCTGCTGTTTCGTCCCGGGCAGAATCTGTCCGCGCGTCCCGGCGGCGAGGTCCACCTTGGCGCGGCGCGTCAAAAATTCATCGAGCGCCACGCGGTATTCATCCACGAGCCGGACCAGCTCGGGCGGGACGTTGTGCCGCATCTGCGCGAGGCGCGAGCCGGCCGCAAGCAGCGCGGGCTTCTGCCGTTTGGCGTCCCATTCGCGCACGACCGTTTGCAGCCGGACCGTGGTGCGCGCCGCCTGGCCGTCCGCCACCGTGCGAGTCTCGACCTGGACGAGCACCGCCTCGTCGAGTTTTTCCAGCGCGACGTCCGGCGACCACATCTGCCACTGGTTGCGGCCGGTGAAGGTGGCAACCGTGACGGCCCACCATTTCTCCACGTCAATCAGGCGGCCGAACGGCGGGTTGAACGTTTTCAAAAACGAAGTCTGCCAGTTGAGGTTCGCGCCCAGCCCGCCGAGGAACTCGCGCATCGCCACCGGGCCGCGCTCCAGCCGCAGCAACGCGTGGACAAACAGCAGCGCGCTGTCCTGATACAACTCCAATCGCTCGCCGCGCGCGTGCTCGGCGCGCGGCCAGCTCAACTCGTCGAAGGTCAGCGCCGGCCGCTCGCTCAGCACGCGACGCACGTTCGCGAGCGGGTCAACCCCGCGCGGATTGCGATGAACGCCGGTGACACCCGCGGGCGACACCAGTTGGCCCGAATGCAGGATCGAGTCGGGTTCCGTCGCGAGCACGAGCTGGGTCATGCCCTCGGTGAGCCAGCGGGGCAGTTCCGCGCAATGTTCGCCGGCGCGGCGGTTCGCCATTTCGAGCAGGACGACCTGGGTGAGGGCGTTGACGAAATTTTCGGCGCGCACTTCGCTCGGCAGTTCCACCTGATAATGCCAGCCATCGGCGAACAGCGTGGCGAGGATGTCCGGCTTCTGGTCATGCACGGTCGCGGGCACGACGGTGACCGCCACCCGTCCCTGCCAGGTGTCGGTGAGCCGCAACTGCCGCAACACCGCCGTCTTCACCCGCTCGCAACTCACCACCGTCAGCACGGGTGAAAGCTGAATGAGGCCGACGCCGCTTGCGACCTGCGTCCCGATCGCGCTCGGCAAGACCGCCCCCGAGGCGCCGACGGTGAACTGGCCGGTCACGCTGCGCACTACCTGCGGCGAGTCCGCCGCGCGCGCCGCACCCACGACGACGAGCGTCGCCAGCGAGAAGAGGCAGGGGCGGAGGAAACGCATGGCGGCAGGCCGCGCGGGCGCGGGTCACTTGGACTTCGGCGCGGGCGCGGCGGGTTTGCTTTCGGTCTTGGCGGGCGTGGCGGGCGCGGCTTTCTTCGCGTCGCCGGCGGGTTTGGCGTCACCGCTGGATTTCGTTTCGCCGCTGGATCCGGGCGCGGCGAGCGAATCCTTTTTCGCCGCGGCCTTGTAGCCTTCGCTGCGGTAATCGGTGAGATAAAAACCACTGCCCTTGAAGATGAGTCCGGCGCCGGAGCCGACGGCGCGCTTCACTTTTCCGCGGCCCCACTTCTTCCGCGCGCAAAGTTCCTTGGGGCAGACGGTGAGCGAGTCGTCCTTCATGGACTGGACTTTCTCGAACTGATGTCCGCACTTGGCGCAGACGTATTCGTAAGTAGGCATGGCGGATTGAAATGACGAATGTCGAATGACGAATACCGAATTCCAACCCGTGTGCCAAGCCTTTGCTCGCAAAACGAATGGCACTGGATTCGCCACTCACCATTCGTCATTCGTCATCTCCTCACCCGCCGATGCAACTCATCGTGCGCTCGGGCTGCCGGAAGCCCGGCTCGCCGATGTGATGGCGGTCCTCCTTCTGTCGGACGATGTCGTGCAATCGCGCGCGCAACTCACCGTCCGTCGCGCCGCCGCGGAGCTGCGCCTTGAGGTCATGCTCGCTCAAACTGAAGAGGCAAGTGCGGACCTGGCCGTCGGCGGTGATCCGAAGGCGGTTGCAATGGCCGCAGAACGGCTCCGTGACCGGCGCGATGATGCCGAGTTCGCCGCGGCCGTCGGCAAACGTCCAGCGCCGCGCGGTCTCGGACGCACTCGCGGGCTTCACCGGCACGAGCGCGTGCTGCGCCTGCACGCGCTGGAGAATTTCGCGACCGGGCATCACGAGCTCCTTGAGCCACGTGCGGCCGGAATCGAGCGGCATGAACTCGATGAAGCGCAGGCTCAGGTCACGCGTGCGCGCGAACTCCACGAGCCGTTCGATCTCGTGGTCGTTGGTGCCGCGGATGACGACAGCGTTCACCTTCACCGGCGCGAAGCCAAGCTCCTGCGCGCGTTCAATGCCGTGCAGCACTTCGCGCAGGCCATCACGGCCGGTCATTTTTTTGAAATTCGCGGCCTCGAGCGAATCGAGGCTGAAGCTCACACGTTGCAACCCGGCGGCGCGCAACGCCTCGGCATTTTGCGCGAAGAAAAAACCGTTGGTCGTCATCGCGAGATCGCGGACGCCGGGAATCTTCGCGATGCGGGCAACGAGGTCTGGCAGGCCGTGCCGCAGCAACGGCTCGCCGCCGGTGAGCCGCACCTTGTCGATCCCCTGCTCGACGGCGATGCGCACGACGCGCTCGATCTCCTCGAAGGTCAGCAGTTCATCGCGCGGCTTCCACGCGATGGGGATGGGCGCATTGAGCGGGCGCGGATTTTTGACCGCGTCGAAGCGGGTGCGGTAAAAGTTCGCGGCCTCTTCCGTTTCGGGGAGGCAGTAGAGGCAGCGGAAATTGCACCGATCCGTCACGCTCACCCGCAGATCGCGCAGCCCGCGGCCGAACGAATCGGTGAGCGCGGCGGGGGTCATTTGGGAGTGACGCGGATGGTCGAGTTGGTCGGGCCGTTGGAGACGCGCACGGAGCCGTCGGTGCGCAGCTCGACATTCAAACCGGAGTTGGTGGTGGACGACGACGCGGCCGGATTGTTGGCGACGCCCTGAACCATCAACTGCCCGCCCTTGGGCTGGTCGCCGTAGAGGCCGCGGCGGAACCAGTCGAGCCGGCGGGCGGCGGACAGCTCGTCCTTGAGCTTGTTGACCTGCGCGCGCAGGACGACGAGGTCGTTGAACTTTTTCTCGACGTCGGCCTTCTCGGCCTGGAGGCGCTTGAGTTCCTTGAGGAGAAACTCACGGTCGCCCTCGGAGGCGGCGAGCTTGCGCTCGGTGTCGCCGATCTTGGTGTTGAGCGTGGCGAGGGTGCCGTTGAGCGCGATCATCTTGCGATCCAGCTCGTCGCGCTCGCCCTCGAGTTTCACGATGGACTGGTCGCGTTTGGCAATTTCCGCCGCCGCCGCCGCCGCCGCCGCCTTCGCATCCGCCTGGGTCTTGGTCAACTCACCGGCCGTGGCGACGAGTTTGTTGGAAAAGCTGCCGACCTCCTCGATCTTCGCGGCCAGGTTGCTGACGAGCTGGTCGTTGACCTTTTTTTGCTCGTCGAGCTTCACCACCTTGTCCTCGAGATTGGTGGTGAGGTCGCTGATGCGCGCCATGTCCTGATGCTTCTCGTTTTTGGCGGTGCTCTGCACGTGCAGGAGCGCGACGCCGAGCAGGAGCGCGAGGAAAATCAGGATGACGATTGCGATGTTGGCCTTCATTGGTTTGTTCGATTTATGTCAGTTTCAGAATCTCCGTTTCAAAAAGGACGCGCGAATATGCGAACGGCGCAAAGCTTTGGCAAGTGTTCATCACAACTTGATTTCAGTCCGCGCGCGCTTACGGTTGCGCCATGAATCTGCCCCGCGAGGTGCCGGTGATGACGCTGCCCAACGCGATCCTCTTCCCGCAGGCGATGCTGCCGCTCCACATTTTCGAGCCGCGCTACCGCCGGATGCTGGAGGACGTGCTCGCCTCCCACCGCATGTTTTCCGTCGCCATGCGCAAGCCCAACACCTCCCGTGAGACTCCCTGCAACGTCGCCGGTCTCGGCCTCGTCCGCGCTTCCGTGCAAAACAAGGATGGCACCTCGCACCTGATTGTTCAAGGCATCGTGCGCGTGCGCTTTGGCGCCACCGTCCAGCGCAAGCCCTACCGCGTCGTTCGCATCGAACCGCTGGAACCCAAGGACGACGACTCCGTGGTGGTGGACGCGCTCATTGAAAAAGTCCGCGAACTCGTCGCCGACCGCATCGCCCGCCTGCCGGACGTCAAGCTGCCGATGGTTAAGTCCGGCGGCAGCACCGGCAAGGGCGCGCAGGTGTCGCTCTTTCCGCTGAAAAGTTTCGCCCGCCAACTCGCCAAGGTCCGGCATCCCGACCAGATCGCGGACATGGTCGCCTGCACGCTGCTGCGCAATCCGCTCCAGCGGCAGCTCATCCTCGAAACCGTCCGCGCGGACCTGCGCCTCAAGCATCTCATCCACTTTTTGATCGCCGACGAACGCGATTCCGGGAAAGGTGGCTTCAATGAGTGACCCCGCACCGTCCCCCGTCGAGCGCGAGCAGATGATGTCCGCGATGTTCGCGAACCTCGTTGTCTCGCAGGGCAATCTTGCGCTCATGATGCTCGGGGTCACACCGCATCCGCACACGGGCGAGCGTTTTCACGACCTCGACTCCGCCCGCCTGTTCATTGACCAGTTGGAAATGGTGGAGTTCAAAACGCGCGGCAACTTGAGCAAGGAGGAAGCCGCCCTGCTCGCGCGCACGCTCACGCAACTGCGGCTGACCTTCGTGGAAGTCCTCAAGAACCCGCCGCCGAAGGACGCGCCCGAAGCAAAGCAACCCGCCGGCGCACCACCGACTCCCCCGGCCTGACGGGGTCCGGCTCCTACGGTCGGACCAGCGCGATGACCGTGTTCTCCGCGCGCAGATATTTTTCCGCCGCCGCCTTCACCTGCTCCAGAGTTACGGCTTCATACTTCGCGTCCTCCGCATCGCTCGTGGCGAAGCCGAGGCCGTAGAGTTCATCGAGCGCCGTCACCATCGCGTATCCGCTGAGATCCTGGCGCGCGACTTTTTTCTGGCCGATGAGCTTGGCCTTCGCGCGCGAGAGTTCCTCCGCCGTGATGCCGCCGGTGCGGAGTGACTCGGCCTGCTTCAGAAGCTCGGCCTCGACGAGCGCGGCCTGCTCCGGCGCGGTGCCGCAGTAGAACGAGAACCAGCCGGGCACAAGGCCGGGGAAATTCTGCGCGCCGACGTAGTAGGCCAGCCCGAGTTCGTCGCGGATGCGGATGAACAGGCGCGAGCCGAGATCGCTGCACGCCTCGGAGAGCAACTCCATCGCAAAGCGGTCGGCCGAGTAAAAGGTCGTGCCGGGAAAGCCGACGACGACGACGGCCTGCTTCTTGTCGCGCCGCTCCTCGGCGCGGCGCGAGGCCGGGAGTGCGGGGTGCGGAGTGCGGAGTGCGGAATCAGCCGAAGCGGCGCGCGGCCATTTGCCGAAAACTTTTTCGACGGCGGCGCGCACGACCTCCGCCTTCACGTCGCCGTAGATGGCGAGGACGCAGTTGCCGGGCGTGACGAGACGCTGGTGAAACGCGCGGAGGTCGGCGGCGGAAAATTTCGCGAGCGTCTCCTCGGAGCCGAGCGATTCGAGACCGTAGCCGGCATCGCCAAACATCGTGCGCCGCATGAGCTGCGCGCAAAGGGCCAGGAGCTGGTCGCGTTTGGACTGGAGCACGGAGAGCTGCACGGCGCGCTCGACTTCCAGCGCGGGCGCGGGGAAGGAAGGATTCAGCAACACGTCGGCGAGGAGTTCGAGGCCGACCGCGAAGTCCTCGCGCATCACCTCGGCGGTCGCGCCGAAACTGTTGTTGCCACCGTAGGTGTCGAGGCTGCCGCCGACGCTCTCGATCTCCGTGGCGATCTGCTCCGCGCTGCGCGTGGCGGTGCCCTGCATGAGCATCCGCGTGAGCAGTTGCGTGATGCCGCAATTCGCCGCGGTCTCCGCGAGCACGCCGCCCTGAAGCACGGCACGGAATTCGACGAACGGGAGACGGTGATCCTCCTTCACGAGCAGGCGCAAGCCATTGGCGAGTTCAAATTTCCGGATCGGATTTGTCTGCGTGACCTCGGCGGTGTGTGCCTGCTTCGGCGACGCACCGGTCGGGAGCAGCGCGTAGAGCGTGCGGTTTTCCGGCGTGAGGTATTGACGGGCGACGCGCTGAAGGTCGGCGGGCGTGAGGCGCTTGACGGTTTCGAGATAGCGCGCGGAAAAATTCAGGTCGCCCGCGGCCATCCAGCTTCCGCCGAGGTCCTGCGCCTGGCCCTGCATCGTCTTGCGCGAGGAGAGCGTGCCGGCGATGAACTGCTTCACGGCCTTCTCGACCTCCTCCTGCGCGACGGGGAACTGCTTGAGCTTCTCGATTTCCACGAGCATCGCGTCGCGCGCGGCGGCAAATTTTCCCGCGTCCACCACCGCGCTCATTCCAAACAGCCCGGCGCTGCCCGGACTGTAGGTCCACGCGTCCACGGAATTGACGATCGCCTTGCGTTCGCGCACCTGCTGGTAAAGGCGCGAGCTGCGTCCGCCGCCGAGCAGCACGGCGAGCACGTCGAGCACCGGCACATCGGGATCGCGCAGGTCCGGGATGTGCCACGAGAAATGCAGGTGGCCGAGTTCGATGGCGGCCTCCTCGATGATTTCGCGCGCGGCCATCTGGCGCGGCTCGGCGGGCAGCACCTCGGGCGGCTGCGCGTGAAATTTTCCGTTCGCGTAGGCGTCGCGAATCTGCTGCTCGACCTCGGCGGCGTTGATGTCGCCGACGACGACGAAGAAGCAGTTGTTGGGGACGTATTTCTCCCGGTAGTAGGCGAAGATGTCGTCGCGCGTGATGCGGTTGAAGATGTCGGGGTAGCCGATGATCGTGTAGCGATACGGACTACGCGTGTAGGCTGTCTCGAAGAGTCGCCGGCCCGCGCGGCGAGCGGGATCATCTTGGCCCATGTCCATCTCGCGGCGGATGACGTCGAGTTCCTTCGCCAGCTCGTCGGCGGGCAACGCGGCGTTCTGCATGATGTCGCAGAGGATATCCACCGCGACGCGCGCGCCGGTGTTGGGAACATTGATGTGATAGACCGTGCGGTCGAAGCTCGTGTAGGCGTTCATGTAACCGCCGGCATCCTGCACCTCCTGATCAATGCGCGAGCCGGGCCGGGTCGCGGTGCCCTTGAAGAGCATGTGCTCGAGCACGTGCGAGAGGCCGGCGCCGAGCCAGCGGCCCTCGTTGATGCTGCCGCTGCGCGCCCACGCCTGCGCGTTGACGACCGGCGCGCTGTGGTCCTCGCACAGGATGAGCGCGAGGCCGTTGGGCAACGTGACGAGCCGCACGCCGGACGGGATGGCCGGGAGATCGGTGGCAGCCGGGGCGGTGTAAAATTGTTCGCGAGTGGCGGACATGGAGTGGGGAAAATAGGCAAGCCGCGGGGGCGGCGCAATGCTGGGGAGAAAAAAATTCCGAAGCTCGAAATCCGAAACCCGAAACAAACTCAAAACCCGAATGACGGAAGGAGCAAACGAAGACGCGGCCCCGGAGTTTCGGTCATTGCCTGATTGCCGATTTGGATTTGTTTCGGATTTCGAGCTTCGGATTTCGGATTTGAACGACCATCACGCCTTGGCTGGCTTCTGCTCGTCGTCCTTCTTCTTCGGAGCGGGCCGGAACGGTTTCACAAACGCCTCCTCGAAATCGTAGCCGCCCTTGAAATCCTCGCGCGTGTCCTTCTCCGTCTTCCCAAGGAGCCGGTGGTCCACCATGATGAAAACGAGTTCGCCGAAATCCTCGCAGCGCCGGATGCCCCACTCGGCGAGCACGCTCCGGGTCATCGGGCCGAACTGCTGGAGCGCGTAATCGCGGATGCCATCGAGCAGTTCCTTCCCCGTGACGTGGCGCGCGGCCGGCTCCTTGGCGGCCTTGCGCTGGCGGGCGGTGATTTTCTGCGTGTGGTCGAGCGCCTCGCGCAGGAAGAGGTAGGCGTCGCGCGCGTAACGCGGGTCGGCGACGAGGATTTTTTCCAGAACTTCTTCAAAGTTGACGGCTTGCATTAGATCAGCGTTTCGATTCGGCGACCGGCTTTTCCGGCGAGTTGGAACTGCGGACCACCTTCACGGTCAGACCGATGAAAAGAAGCAACAGCACGGCAAGGAGGACTTTCTGTTCGTGACGCGTCAGGTTGAGCACCGCACAGAAGATGTCACAAGTGGCGGCGCGAGGCACGCGAATGTTGTTCACAATCGGCAGTTCAATCTTCCACCACGAGGTTCACCATCTTCTTCGGCACGATGATCACTTTCTTGATCTTCTTGCCGACGATGAACGGCTGCGCCTTTTCCGCGGCCTTCGCGGCGGCTTCGAGCATGGCGTTGTTTGCGTCCGCGGGGACGCGGACAACGTCGCGCATCCGGCCGTTCACGGAGACGGGAATCTCAATCTCGAGCTCGACGAGCAGCGCGGGATCGAACTTCGGCCACGGCGCGTAGCTAAGCGACGGTGCGACCTGCCCGAACGTGGCGTGCAGGCGCGCCCATAATTCCTCCGCGAGATGCGGCGCGAAGGGCGCGAGCAGTTGCAGAAAATTTTTCATCACCAGCGGCGGCTTGGACTGCCACGAATTGGCTTCGTTGATGAAGACCATCATCGCGGAGATGGCGGTGTTGAAACGCATCCCGTCGAGATCTTCCGTGACCTTCTTGATGCAGGCGTGGAGCGTCTTGAGCTGCGCGGGCGTGGCGGCCACGTCGGCTATCGCGCCGTCGAGCAGGATCAAATCCAGCAGCTCGCCGTGCCGCTGTGCCTCCGTGGTGGTCTCCGCCTGCTCGAAAGCGGTCTCGGATTTTTCATCCACGAACAGCCGCCACACACGGCCGAGGAAACGATACACGCCCTCGACGCCGCGCGTGCTCCACGGCTTGGCGTCCTGCAACGGACCCATGAACATTTCGTAGAGGCGAAAGGCGTCGGCGCCGAACTCCACGAGGATGTCGTCGGGGTTCACGACGTTGCCGCGCGACTTGGACATCTTCTGGCCGTCCTCGCCGAGGATGATGCCCTGGTTGACGAGCTTGAAGAACGGCTCGGGCGTGGAGACGTGGCCGAGGTCGAAGAGCACCTTGTGCCAGAAGCGCGCGTAGAGCAGGTGCAACACGGCGTGCTCGGTGCCGCCAACGTAGAGGTCAACGCCGGGGGCAGGGCCGGCTGTCTCAGCCGGCCGCGGCGCGCTGAGGACAGCGCGCCCTACCGTGCCCATCCAATAATTCTCCACGTCCTTGCCGACAAACGTCGCGCCGTTCTTCGCGTCGAGGTAGCGCAGGTAATACCAGCACGAGCCGGCCCATTGCGGCATGGTGTTGGTCTCGCGCGTGGAGCCGTCGGGCAGCGTGAGTCAGTCCTTCGCGCGGGCGAGCGGGGGTTGGCCGTCGGCGGTGGGCTTGTAATCGTCGAGCGCGGGCGGGAGGAGCGGCAGCGCGCTTTCAGGCAGCGGCTCGTGGAAAAGATTTCCGCTGGCGTCGCGCTTCCAGACGATGGGGAACGGCTCACCCCAGTAACGCTGCCGGCTGAAGAGCCAGTCGCGCAGCTTGTAGTTGATGGTCTTTTTGCCAAGGCCCTTCTGCTCAAGCCAGCGAGCGATTTTCTTCTTCGCCTCGGGCGCGGTCAGTTCGTCTAGAAAATCGGAATTGCAACACTTGCAACTGTCGTCGCAGTCAACGAACGCCTCCTCCGGGAAATCACCCATCGCCCGCTCGCTGCCGTCCCTCAGGACCAGCGTGCGCTCGCCGGTGGCTTTGGTCTTCAGCAAAACGCCTTCGCCATCCGGCGTCCGAATGCTGACTTTCCGCTGGGGCGCGTAAATTACACTGCGAACCAGGAGCCCAAATTTCTTTGCGAACTCCCAGTCCCGTTCGTCATGCGCCGGCACGGCCATGATCGCGCCGGTGCCGTAGCTCGCGAGCACGTAGTCGGCGATCCAGATGGGAATCCGCTCGCCGTTGACCGGGTTGATTGCGTAAGCGCCGGTGAAGACGCCGGACTTTTCCTTCGCCAGCTCGGTGCGTTCGAGGTCGGACTTGGTGGTGGCGGACTCCTGATACTGCTTCACCCCATCGCGCTGCGCGGTGGTGGTGATTTCGGCGACGAGCCGGTGCTCCGGCGAGAGCACCATGTAAGTCGCGCCAAAGAGCGTGTCGGGCCGGGTGGTGAAGACGCGTATCTTCGCCGCGTGACCGTCCACCTGGAAATCCACTTCGGCCCCCTCGCTGCGGCCAATCCAGTTCCGCTGCATTTCCTTGAGCGAGTCGCTCCAGTCAATCGTGTTGAGATCAGCGAGCAGGCGCTCGGCAAAGGCGGTGATGCGGAGCATCCATTGGCGCATCGGCTTGCGGATGACGGGGAAGCCGCCGACTTCGCTCTTGCCGTCAATGACCTCCTCGTTGGCGAGCACGGTGCCGAGTTCGGGGCACCAGTTCACCGGCGCTTCGCTGACGTAGGCGAGGCGGCGCGAGTCAATGTAGGCGCGCAAGTCCGCCTCCGACTCATTTATGATTTGCGATTTACGAATAATGATCAGCTCGGAGATCGGACGCGCGCAGTTTTTCTCCGCGTCGAAGTAGCTGTTGTAAATCTGCAGGAAGATCCACTGCGTCCAGCGGAAGTATTCCGGGTCGGTCGTCGCCACTTCGCGCGTCCAGTCGTAGCTGAAGCCGATGCTTCGGATCTGCCGCGTGAAGTTGCGGATGTTTTCCTCGGTGGTGACGCGCGGGTGCTGGCCGGTCTTCACCGCGTATTGCTCGGCGGGCAGGCCGAAGGAATCCCAGCCCATCGGGTGCAGCACGTTGAAGCCGAGCGCGCGTCGCCAGCGCGCGAGGATGTCCGTAGCCGTGTAGCCCTCCGGATGCCCGACGTGCAGCCCCGCGCCGGACGGATACGGGAACATGTCGAGGATGTAAAATTTCGGCGGCGCCTTGCCTTGCGCAACCGCGCTTTTCTCCATCGCCTCCGCGCCGTGACGCTGCGCGAACGGATGCGCCGCCGGCAACGCCTCGCCCGGATTCCACGCGCGAAAAGTCTGCTCCGCCTCCCAGCGCTGCTGCCACTTGGGCTCGATGAGATGGAACGGATACTGGCGTCGGCTCGACATAGGAGCCGGGATATTGGGGAAACCGCCGCGCGAGGCAATCGCGGAGTTGATCGAAGTCCGCGCGCTTCAGCGTCGGCGCGACGCGCGCCAGCGACGCCAGCCGAGCGCGCCCGCGAGCCCGAGACCGAACATCGCCAGCGTGCCCGGCTCCGGCACCACGGCGGTCACCGAGCCAACGAAATCCAGCCCCGTGGCGAAGCCGCCGGAGTTGTGCACGATGAAGTCGAGGTTGTTCGTCCCGTCCACGAAGAGCAGCGCGTTGCTGGTGGCGAACGCCGCCCCGGGGAGATTGTAGAGCACGCCGCTGGCGTAAATGACCGTGCCATTGAGCGAGACATCCACGCGATCATCCGCCCACACCTGACCACTAAGTGTCCAATTTGTGAAGGCGGCGACATCAATCTGGAACGTCGTGCGAAAGGTGTAGTCGGCGCCGCTGAGACCGTCCCACTGGTTCGTGGGTCCGCCGAAGTTCGTCCCCACGGAGATGGTCTGCGAGCCGGGCATCGCGATGTTGGTGTTCCAGCCGAACTCGCGCCCGACCGTGATCGCCATGCGCGGCACCGGCCCGGGATTATTGGTCGAAACGACGCTGACGATGAACCAGTTGGTGTCCGCCTGCCCGAGGCCGAGCACGGCGTTGGTGTTGTTCTCGTCAACGCCAGTGAAGATGTTCGTGAGGAAATCCGCACGGACATTCAACGCCAGCAGGAGGAGTCCTGCTGTCGCAACCAGTTTGAATCTACGCTTCATTTGCTTCAGCAACCTGCGAAGGAGCGAGTCCCGTGCCAGCCCGGACCAATCGCGAGCCTCTCCACTGCACCAGGCGGAAACGGAACGGTCGGGCGATTGACGCAAAGGCGCCGGCGCGCGAAGAAGCAAAAGCGCCTGATGGTTTTGAGTCCTTCTGTCCCGTCTGCGTTCCGCCTTTTCGCCTTGGTTCCAAACACGGTCACGTCAAAACCGCGACCGGCGCCGACACACCTCACCGACCTCGACGCCGCAATCCAAGAAGCGCCACGCCACCGAACGCCACCAGCGCCCCCGCCGTCGGCTCGGGCACCGGCGTGAAATCAATCGTCAGCAGCGGCCGATCTGCGGTTGCCTCGCGCGAATTCAGCCGCCGTGCGGTGCCAAGACTGCCTTCGCCGTCGCTGCGCAACAGCCAGCCGAAATTCGTCGCGGGCGAGTCGAGCCACGCCTGCGCGTCCGCCACCAAGCCCGGCGAACTTGCCCACGTGTCGGTTACATTTCCGACATTGATCAACAGCGACGCGCTGATGTTCGTGGCAAAATCCACTCCGGCCGCGCCGCCGGGCGCACCCCACGCGACGGTGTTGTGCTGGCGAAAATTCCACGTCGGATCGCCCGCCGCAGCAGCCGAACCGTTGGGCGACGCGAGACTCCCATTCGTCCCCTCGATCCAGCCGAGCATCATCCGGTGCAACTCAAAATTCGAAGGTATGAAACTGGTCGAGCCCGAGTTGTCCGTCAGTTGCAGCGTCACTGAATTGATGGTCGCGCCGGCGGGAACAACGGCAGCGATGTCGAACCGCAGCAACATCCGCCCCGAGGCCCCCGACGTCGCCGTGGTGCCCACCGGCAGCCCGGGAGAACGTCCCAAGTTGTTGTTGGGAAAAACCTCGAAGAGATCCGTGTCCGCGATCGGGTTCGTGGAAACGATGTCCGCACGCGCGGCGAGGCCGCCGAGCATCACGGTGGCGACCATCGCGCCGACGAAAGCAACCCGGGTCATGAGCGCGGAAGTTACTGACGCCGGTTGCACGGGTCAAACGCTTTGCCGACGCCGAGCAAGGCGAGACCAGCCGGGCCGGGTCCGGTGACTGTGCCTCGCGTTCAGATGACGAGTCAGTTGGCTGGAGTATAATGGTGAAGAGTTGAAAATTGAGCGTTGCGCCGCGCCGCCCCACTCTCAACTCTCAACTCAAGTCGCTCTCAACTAATCCGATGACCACCTTCCTCCTCGCCACGCGCAACGCCCACAAGGTCGGCGAAATCCGCGCCATCCTCGGCGACCGATTCCGCTACCTGACGCTCGCGGACGCCGCGGGCGCGCCCGTGGTGCATGAGGACGCGCCAACGTTCGCCGGCAACGCGACGAAGAAGGCTGTGGAACTGGCCGCGTGGCTGGCCACGCACCTTTCCACGCTCAACCTCACGGCGAGCGACAAGCTCTACGTGCTGGCCGACGACTCCGGCCTGCAAGTGGACGCGTTGCACGGTGAACCCGGCGTCCACTCGGCGCGCTTCGCGGCTCACGAACTCAATTTGAAAGGCAACAGCCCGGACGCGCAGAACAACGCGAAGCTCCTGCGTCTGCTGAAAGAAATCCCGCGCGAGAAACGCACGGCGCGCTTCCGCTGCCTCATCGCGCTCGTCGAGGCGTGGCCGCACGCGCACTTGCATCACCCGCATCTCTTCGGCGGCGCGTGCGAGGGGTGGATTGATTTCGCACCGCGCGGTGCGGGCGGCTTCGGTTACGATCCGCTGTTCATTCCGGCGGGCTTAGATCAGTCGTTCGCGGAGTTGGGAGAGGCGGAGAAGAATCGCATCAGCCATCGCTCGCACGCGCTCGCGTCGCTCAAGGATTGGCTCGCCAATCAGCGCGTCTGAAAAGCGGTTGCGCTGTGCCACTCCTGTGCCAGCGGGCGGCCGTTTCGCGCGGATATGGCGCGAGTTGAACGAACGGTCGTCCGCGGTCACTTGGCCTGATTCCTCATCTTACTCAGGAAACTGGCGATTTCGCTTCCTTTCATCACTGTGGCACGGGCACGGCTAAAGGATGCTGGATTTCGACTCTGATTTTTTTATGGCAAAAGTTTTAGGCATTGATTTGGGAACCACGAACTCGTGCATGTCCGTGATGGAGGGTGGCGAGCCGCTGGTTTTGGAAAACTCCGAGGGCAAACGCACCACGCCGTCCGTCGTGGCGTTCACCAAGGGCGGCGAACGCGTCGTCGGCGAGGCGGCCAAGCGCCAGGCGGTCACCAACTCGCGCAACACGGTCTATTCCGTGAAGCGTTTCATGGGGCGGAAGTTCGACGAGGTTCAGGAGGAATTGAAGCGCGTGCCTTACAAGGTCGTGCGCGCCAGCAACGGCGACGCCGCGGTCGAGGTCGAAGTCGAGGGCAAGCCGCAGCAGTTCAGCCCGCAGGAAATTTCCGCGATGATCCTCGCCAAGCTCAAGGCCGATGCCGAGACGCGCCTCGGCGAGAAGATCACGCAGGCGGTCATCACCGTCCCCGCTTACTTCAACGACTCTCAGCGCCAGGCCACGAAGGACGCGGGCAAGATCGCCGGCCTCGAAGTGCTCCGCATCATCAACGAGCCGACCGCCGCGTCGCTCGCCTACGGTCTCGACAAAAAGAAGGACGAGAAGATCGCCGTGTATGATCTCGGCGGCGGCACGTTCGACATCAGCGTGCTCGAAATTGGCGACGGCGTTTTTGAAGTGAAGGCGACCAACGGCGACACGCACCTCGGCGGCGACGATTGGGACAACAAGATCATTGATTGGATTCTCGACGAATTCAAAAAGGACTCCGGCATGGATCTGCGCAAGCAGCCCGATGCCCTCCAGCGCATCAAGGAAGAAGCCGAGAAGGCGAAGATCGCGCTCAGCTCCGCGCAGACTTACGACATCAACCTACCCTTCATCACCGCGGACGCCAGCGGGCCGAAGCACATCCAGCGCAATCTTTCCCGCGCGAAGATGGAGCAGATTTGCGATGACCTCTTCGAGCGCACGATCAAGCCGGTGAAGGCGTGCCTTCTGGACGCCGGCATCAGCGCGGACAAGATTGATGAGCTCGTGCTCGTCGGCGGCATGACCCGCATGCCCCGCGTGGTCGAGACGGCCCACACCCTCGTCAGCAAGCCGCCGCATCAAGGCGTGAACCCCGACGAAGTCGTGGCCATCGGCGCGGCGATTCAAGGCGCGTCGCTGGTCGAAGCCAAGAAGGAAATGATCCTTCTCGACGTGACGCCGCACGCGCTCGGCAT
>JACQFS010000062.1 GCA_016199935.1 Verrucomicrobiota bacterium | reverse complement strand
GCCCGTTCCACCAGCAGTGTCATTGTTCGCCCGGATACCGTTGACAAAAACGGAAGCCACCCCGTTGTTGCCCCGAGTGGAATCAGTTGCGGTGCCGGAAACCGTTAGCAAGTTTGTCGTTACAGTTTGGCTGTTGGTGATGCTGATTACAGCCAGAAGGGGCGCGGCGTTGTCCACGAACACAATTGATTGAGGTGTGAGGCCGGCATTCGCAGTTTCAATGACCGCCTCGTAACCTTGAACCGGATCATCCAGTAAAAAAGACGACACAAACTGATTGGGCAACCACGGTCCTGGGGTGGCGTTCAGCAAATAAGTGAGCAGGAAAAAACGACCAACGACGTCGTTCGGATTCGACAACAAATAGGCAAACAGGAAAACAACGTTCCCGTGAGCAGTCAGTGAATCGGTCCCACTTTCCACGATAAATGCGGCGTCAGCTGTGGCTGGGGTGTATTCGTTTCCCAAGGAAGAAGCATGAAACGACCAAGAAAACTGCGAATCACGAGCAAAATTCACTTCGTTATTCGATACTGGATCGTAAGCCGTTGGCGCAGTGTTCGCGGCCGGGTCCAGTGAAACAATGGTGTTAACACCGCCGGGCATCCGCTGGGCAATTTCATCCGCCACGTAACTGCCAAAGGAATGACCGATGAGGTTTATGTTTGTTCCCGCAAAGCCATAATTGGTCAGGACATTTGCTGCCCATTGAGCGACCGGAATAATTGAATTCGCCGCATCGAAGGCATTTGCTAAGTCAGTGTTTGCGGCTGAACTCCAATCCAGCGTCAGTATTTGATCCCCAGGCCTCGTTTGGAACAAGTCATTCGCAAGCTCGTTGATGTTGCTGTTCGTGCGTGAACTTCTCCACCCGTGAATAACAATCCAGGTTCGCAGGTTCGGATTGATGGGCGGGGGAACTGCTCCGAATCGAAGAAAATCAACGGGATAGTCAGCCGCATCGCCCGGTCGACGGATGGTTCCAGCAAGCCCCGGAGACACGACCAAAGTGTAGGAGCCCGTGCTGCCGGCGGTGTCTCCCGTGCCGGTGGTGGCGTTGTAGTTTGTGTTGCCGAAGCCGGACACGCCCAAATAAAAGGTTCCGGCGTTGGTGAAAGTAAATTCCAAATAGGAGTTCTGACTGTTCGTTTCTCCGGGGCCACGATTATCGTCGCTGAAGGCGAGTTGCGTTCCACTCCCGTTGAAAAGGCGAATGTAAGAATCAAAACCTGCGGAAGCCTGATCAATGTCGAACGAAATGCGCTGCCCCGCTTGGACGGTGAAGGAGAACATGTCCACGTCAGTTGGCGAACCGATTGTGCCTAGATTTGTGCGTGTCTGGGTTATTGCACCGAAAGCTATTGCCTCCGAAATCTGGTCATTGGAATCGTCCACGATTGTGATGGTCTTGGTATAGCCATTGTCGGTTCCGTCGGTTTCTCCGACAGTTCCGGTTGCGTCGGTCACGATTTGAATAGTGTGCGTGCCAGCGGAAAGAGAGCCAATCGAGTAGTCTTGGACGCTGACGTAGAAATTGACGTTGAGTGGCGGATTGGCGAACCAAGAGTGATTTGAAACACCGTCCACATACAGCACGGTGTAAAACCCATTGGTCACCGGTGCGTTCCCGCCATTGATGACGGCCCAATCAACATAAAGAATATCAGCGGGGGTCAAACCCGTGCTGTCATTCGTCGTTCCAGTAGTCCCGGACACAACGATCTTATCTGACCAGCCGTTTGGTTGGTAGGGCAACAAGTTTGGTCTGGGTGCCGCCACGGTAACTTGGAGTGTGTAATCTCCTGCGCCCGCATCGGAAAAGTCGGCACTCCGGCATACGATGTAATACGTCGTGCTGCCGGTGACATTTGTGACGATTAACGTCTCAGGTGTGTTATCGAAGCCAACATCCCTCTGCGCGAGTTGATTGCCGCTGGCATCCTGCAATTGAATCCAAGCATCCAGTCCTTGGTCGGCGGCCGTTGGTGTCATCGTGATCGTCACCGTTCCCGATCCTGAAAATCCCGGCGTCACAATGCTGTAGAAATCCAAGTCAGCCAGCGGCGCTATCTTGCCGGACGCACTTCCCTGTCCGCTACCGTTGAGCGCGACGGCATTGGCCTGGGCACGGGTGCCGTTCGGTTCAGTTTCCGCGTTCGCGGAATAAATTGCCGCGAGCACAAACGCCACTGACATCACGCTCAACGGAAACGAAGAATCCAGCTTCGCCATTTGCGGCATGATTGAGGATCGGACGCGTCTGCTCAAGTCTTATGGCGTGGGCGGCGGCGTCGGTGCCGGCGGCGTGGGCGGCACCTCGCCCGGATCGAAGATGTAAACCACGCCCCAGCGTTCGCATTTCGTGCGGCGGCTGCTGGCGTCGGGGTCCTTGCGGTAGAAGAATTCCACCGTGTCGCAGATGTCCACGGCCAACGCCTGCGCCTCCGCGTAAAGCGCCTGGGCCTCCTCGCGTTCGGTGTCGGTGTTCTCCAGGGCTTGCTGCGCCTCGTTGTGATCGGTGAGCACCTCGGTGCGCAGGGTGCCCACTTGCGCGGCGCTGGGCAGGGCCATCGCCACGTGCGTGCCATCCCACATGGTCCCGCTATCCCACGTCTGCCCGCCGTCCCAAGTGCCGCCGGATTCGGCGGCCGCGCGGGCGGCTTCGCCATTCACGATTTTCTCGGCGACTTCGAGCACGGCGATGTGGGTGGAAAGGTCGGGCAGGGCGGTGGCGCCGATGTCGCGCCCGTAGTAGCTGCGCGCGCCGGGCGCAAACGTGCCGCGAGTGATGCCGAGGTCGAGGACCTGGTGGAAGTGGGAGCAATACATGGTGAGCCGCGCCATGGCGAGGTTGAAGGCGTTGGTCAGGGGCGCCTG
Organism: Verrucomicrobiota bacterium; assembly: GCA_016199935.1. Lineage (GTDB taxonomy): Bacteria > Verrucomicrobiota > Verrucomicrobiia > Limisphaerales > JACQFS01 > JACQFS01. The sequence continues at coordinate 5,996 of JACQFS010000062.1, read as the reverse complement.
CGCGGCGAGGGCGAGGTCCACGTCGTTGGCTTCCTTGAGCAGTTTGCTCAGGAGGCTGTTGGGATTGGCGTCATCGAGCTTGGCCCACTGCTCGGTGGAAAGGGCGCGCTCGGTGACAACGGGCGTGGTCTTATACTTGTCCCGCGCCGCCTTGAGGGTGCGGATGACGGAGGATATGGTGTTGGGAAGCCGGCGATGGGGCATAGGTCAGCCTTTCAGTGTGGTGTTTGGTTTACCGAACGGAGAGCGAAGGGGAAAATTGGTGTAAATTGCTCTAAAATAGGCATTTGCGTGTGTGCTGGCCGGATAGGCAGGGTTAAAGAGGGCGTTTTGGCGCGCAAAAGCGGTCCCTTTCAGGTTGTCGGGGGCACCTTGGCCGGGAAAGGTGGCCTCTTTCATCTTAAAGGGGGCCTCCCGGCCAACGGATGTGCCCCCTTTAACCCCGCAGGGGGCATTCCGCCGGGCGGATATGGCCCCTTTCATCCTGCCGGGGGCGTTCCGGCGGGCAGGAATGAACCCGACGGAATGGTCGGGACCGGTCCGACAGAGCCAAGCCGCCCCGGTGGAGGTGCGAATGTGGGCAGACCGGAGCGTGGAGAATCTGTCGTTGGCTTTGGCAGACTCGGAGAACAGACATGACCTCGTCCTGTTCATGATTAAGGGGAGTTCTTCGCGCGGAGTATTGGGGAACCGGAGCGAAAGTGTCAAGCCGTGGAACGGGGAGCGCGGGACGTGTAGCGAAGGTCAGAGCCTCCTCACGTCGGCTCCTACTTTTTCAATTGCACCTTTGCGCCTTCGCGCCTTTGCGTTAAACCTCCCGCGGCCATGAAGCAATTCGACTTCCTCGTCCTCGGCAGCGGCATCGCCGGGCTGACCTTCGCCCTCAAGGCCGCCCGGCGCGGGCGCGTGGCCATCATCACCAAGAAAAATCGCGCGGACTCGAACACCAACTGGGCGCAGGGCGGCATCGCCGCCGTCACGAGCAAGGAGGACAGCTTCGAGATGCACGTGCGCGACACGCTCGAAGCCGGCGCGGGCCTGTGCCACGAGTCGGTGGTGCGCACCATCGTCAACGAGGGGCCCGCGCTCATCCAGGAACTCATCGCGCTGGGCACGCATTTCACCGAGCGCGAGGTGCCCAACTCGCCCGGCGCGCGCGAACTCGACCTCACGAAGGAGGGCGGCCATTCGAAGCGCCGCGTGCTGCACGCGAAGGACGCCACGGGTGCGGAGATCGAGCGCGCGCTGCTCGACGCCATCGCGCGCACGCCGGCCATCGAGGTGTTCGAGAATCATTTCGCCATTGACCTCGTCACCACGCAGAAGCTCGGTGGCGCGGGTGCGAACCGTTGCCTCGGCGTTTACGTCTTCGACAAGGCGGCGGGGCGCGTGGAGACGTTCGCCGCGCCGGTCACGCTGCTGGCCACGGGCGGTTGCGGGAAGGTCTATCTCTACACGACGAATCCCGACATCGCGACGGGCGACGGCGTGGCGATGGCGTATCGCGCGGGCGCGGCGGTGGCGAACATGGAGTTCATCCAGTTTCATCCGACGTGCCTGTTTCATCCGCGCGAGCGCACGCTCTTGATCACCGAGGCGGTGCGCGGCGAGGGCGGCTACCTGCGTGGCGCGGACGGGGAGCGGTTCATGCAGAAATACGATGCGCGCCTGGAACTCGCGCCGCGCGACATCGTGGCGCGGGCGATTGACGCCGAGATGAAGCGCACGGGCGCGGACAACGTGTGGCTGGACATTTCGCACAAGCCCGCGGAGTTCGTCACCGCGCACTTCCCCACGATCCACGCGCGGCTGCTGAAGCTGGGCGTGGACATGACGAAGGAGGCGATCCCGGTGGTGCCCGCGGCGCATTACCAGTGCGGCGGCGTGCAGACGAATCTCGACGGCGAGACGGACATCCCGGGGCTTTACGCGGTGGGCGAAGTGGCATGCACGGGATTGCACGGCGCGAACCGGCTCGCGAGCAATTCGCTGCTCGAAGCGCTCGTGTGCGCGCATCGCGCCGCGGTGAAGGTGATGGCGGCGGATTTCCCGAAGCTCGACCGCGCGATTCCCGCGTGGCGATCCGGCCACGCTTCCGATGCCGACGAACTCGTGGTCGTCTCGCACAACTGGGAGGAGATCCGGCGGCTGATGTGGGACTACGTGGGCATCGTGCGCACGGTGAAGCGGCTGGAGCGCGCGCGCAAGCGGCTGGCGAACCTGCAGGAGGAGATCCAGCAATACTACTGGGACTTCACGGTGACGGCGGACCTGCTGGAGCTGCGCAACATCGCCACGGTGGCGGAACTCATCGTGGCAAGCGCGCTCGCGCGCAAGGAGAGCCGCGGGCTGCATTACGTCCTCGATTTCCCCGACGCCGATCCCGCTCGGGCGCAGCGGGACACGGTGCTGCGGCGCGGGCACGTTTGAGAATTTCGAGTGAAGACCGCGACGGGAGTCGGAAGAAACGCTTGCGAATTTTTCCCTCGCCGATAGCCTCACGGGTATTGCGCGGTTAGCTCAGTGGTAGAGCATTTGCTTCACACGCAAGGGGTCGCAGGTTCAAACCCTGCACCGCGCACCATCAAACACACCCGCACATATTGGCGTTATGAGAGTCGTCGGCTCCGTCAGTGACGTCCTGGCCCGCAAGAGCGTGACCATCTGGAACGTCGCGCCCACCACCACCGTCTTCGACGCCATCCAGATGATGGCCGAGAAAAATGTCGGCGCCCTGCTCGTCATGGACGGCGCGAATCTCGTCGGCCTCATCTCCGAGCGCGACTACACCCGCAAGGTCGTGCTCCACGGCCATTCCTCCAAGCAGACCACCGTGCGCGAGATCATGACCACGCCGGTGGTCAGCGTGAGCCCGCACGACGCGGTGAGCGATTGCCTGCACCTGATGACCGACAAGCGCGTGCGCCACCTGCCCGTGGTCATGGACGGCAAGGTGATGGGCGTGATGTCCATCGGCGACCTGGTGAAATGGGTGATGGACGCGCAGAGCGCCGCGATCGAGCAGATGGAAAACTACATCGGCGGCGGATATTCCGCGTGACGGCGGAAATCCGAAGCTCGAAATCCGAAACCCGAAACAAATCCGAATCCCGAATTTCAAATCGCCAAACCGCCTGGTCGCATCCCCCCTGTTCCGGTCATTCGAGTTTCCCCCATTTGAATTTGTTTCGGATTTCGAACTTCGGATTTCGGATTTCAACTTCTCCGCCGCTTTCCCCTTGCCGCCTCCGCTCCCTTCTCCAATCCTCCGCGCGTGCCTGACCGGATCATCTCCGACGTGTTGACCCAGCCCGACGCCGCGCTCGACCAGACGCTGCGCCCGTCGTTGTTCGCCGACTTCACCGGCCAGGCCAAGGTCAAGGAGCGCCTCGAGATCGCCGTGCAGGCGGCCAAGCAGCGCAAGGAACCGCTCGACCACGTCCTGCTCAGCGGCCCGCCCGGCCTCGGCAAGACCACGCTCGCCAACATCCTCGCCAAGGCGATGGGCGTGAACATCCGCGTCACCAGCGGCCCCGCCATCGAGGCCGCGCGCGACCTCGCCGGCCTGCTCACGAGCCTCGAACCGGGCGACGTGCTGTTCATTGACGAAATCCACCGCCTCCAAAAAACCATCGAGGAGTATCTGTATCCCGCGATGGAGGATTTCAAAATTGACGTGATGATCGACAGCGGCCCCAACGCCCGCAGCGTGTCGCTCACGCTCAACCGCTTCACGCTCATCGGCGCGACCACGCGCAGCGGGCTGCTCACCTCGCCGTTGCTCACGCGCTTCACCACGCGCGAGCGGCTGGATTATTACACGGCGGAAATGTTGCAGCAGATTCTCACGCGCGCGGCGCGCATTCTCGGCGTCGCCATCGAGCCGCGCGGCGCAATGGAGATCGCGCGCCGCAGCCGCGGCACGCCGCGCATCGCCAACAACCTCCTGCGCCGCGTGCGCGACTACGCGCAGGTCCGCGCCGACGGCCGCATCACCGCCGAGATCGCCGACCGCGCGCTGGCGATGCTGGAGATTGACGAGAACGGCCTCGACGAAATGGACAAGCGCATCCTCGAGGCGATCATCGTGAAGTTTGGCGGCGGCCCCGTGGGCGTGAGCTCGCTCGCCGTCGCCGTGGGCGAGGAACCGGACACGCTCGAGGAAGTTTACGAGCCGTATCTGATCATGGAGGGCTTCCTCAACCGCACCCCGCAAGGCCGCGTCGCGACGGAGCTGAGCTACAAGAAGCTCGGGATGAAACCGGCGACGGGCAAGCAGGCGAGCCTGCTCTGAGGAGCGGCGAGATCGCCCTCCGTCGTTTCGGAGGGACGAGCTACGCGAGTCCCAATAATCATTCCGGCATCCGTGCTTCGCGGGACTCGCATAGCTCGTCCCTCCGAAATCGCCCGCGCATCCGCGCCCTCACTTCGCCGGGCTCTTCAGGAACGTCACGAGATCGGCGAGCTCCTGCCGCGTGAGCACGTCCTCCAATCCCGCCGGCATGATGCTCACGGTGCCGGGCCGCATTTCCGTGATGTCCGCGCGCGCGACGCGTTGCTCCTGTAGCGGGCCGATGGCGAGGATCACCTCGTCGGGCGCGTCCTTCTTGATGATGCCGGTGAAATCATCGCCACCTTTCGTGACGACGGTGAACGGCTCGTAGCTGCGCACGAAGCTCGCGCTCGGATAAACGATCGCCTCGAGCAGATCGCGCTCGGTGCGCACCTTGCCGAGGTTCGTCAGGTCGGGGCCGAGGTGCCCGCCGAGATGACCCTGCGCGTGGCACGTCGTGCATGCGGCCTTCGCGCTCACGAAGACGACCTGCCCGCGGCGCAGGTCGCCGGGCGGAAGCTGCTTCACGAGTTCGTCCAGATGCGCGGCCTGCTTCGAGGCGTCGGCGTTGAGCGAATTGAGCAAAGGCTCGGCGGCGGCCTGCACGGACTTCGGATATTTCGCGACCAGCGGCTTGACCAAATCCACGCGCAGCCCGCGCACGCCGGCGGAGTCGCGCAGGTTCGCGACGAGCTTGAGGCCGAGCGCCTCGTTCGCGCCGCGCTCGAACGCGGGCAGCAGCCGCGGCAGCTCCAGCGGGCTGACGGATTTCGCCGTGTCGGCGAGCGCGAGCTGCTGCGCGGGCGCGAGCTTCGCCTTCGCGAGCACGTTCGCCGCGGTGCCGCGCACGATGAGCGGCTTCGACGGCGCGACATTCGCGACGAGAAAATCAAACAGCTCCGGCTCCACCGTCGCCGGCGCGCCCGAGATCGCGAGCGCGTTGAGGCGCACGTCCGCCGGCAGCACGGGATCGCGGCCGCCGTCCTGCAAGACGGCGAGGAATTTTTCCGCGCCCTTCTTCGGCAGCGTGAGGGTGCGCGCCGTCGCCACGGCCTGGCGCGCGAGGTCGCCGTCGTCGTTGCGGAACGCCACTTCGATCGCGTCGAGCCAGTGCGGCGGCGTCTCCTTCAAGCCGGCCAGTTCCATCGCGCGCAGCGCGATCAATCGCGACGCCGCGGGAACTTTTTGGTCCGGCGCGAGGCTCGCGAGGATTTCCTGGATCGCCGGCGACTTGGCGAGTTGCGCGAGCTGCGCGGCGGTCTCCACGGGATCGGGCCGGGGCAGTGTGTCGAACATCAGGTCGCCATAGTATTCGGCCGCGAGGCGGTCGCCCCATTCGGAGCGGTGGCTGATGATCCACAGCGCCGTCTGCTTTAGCAGCCGCTCGGTCGAGTAGCGCAACGGCAGCACGTCCTTTGGCTTCAAACCGCCGCCGTCCATCTGATCGAGGGCGATGAGCGCGGCGCGGCGCGCGTTCGCGTTCGGCGACGCGAGGCCGGCGGCGGTGCCGGGCGCGTCGGCGATTTCGATGAGCGCGTAAATGAGCGAGTGCTCCAGCACGCGCGCCGGATCGCCCGTCGTCGCGACGCCGTCCACCATCCCCGGCGTCAACTCGCTCCGGCCCGCTCCAAATTTTCCGGCGGCGGCGAGCAGCGCGGGCACG
>JACQFS010000067.1 GCA_016199935.1 Verrucomicrobiota bacterium | reverse complement strand
CATCGGGCCTCGCGAAGCTCATGCGCCGCGTTGTCCTTGTCGTTATCGTTGTCCTCCTCCTTGTCATCGGCATCGTGGCCGCGTGGCAGGGACGGTTTGACGACGGGCTGTTTGAGTTCGGCGTGCAGCGCGAGTTCGCCGGCGTGATTTACGAGACGCCCGTGCCGATGCTCCGCGTCGCGGGCGGAGACGGCCGCGCGGCGACCAACTACGTGCTCGTCGGCTCCGGCAAGTTCGGCCTGCCCACCTTCGCGCGCGGCCACGACGGGAAGAAAGTCAGCTTCAAAGGCACACTCATTCAGAAAGGCCCGGCCACGATGATCGAAGTGAACGACGCCGCTTCATTCAACGTGCTCGGCGAGCCAACGCCCGCGGAACAACGAGGAAAGGAGGAGCCGCTCGGCGAGGCCACGCTCACGGGCGAACTCGTGGACACCAAGTGCTGGTTCGGCGTGATGCGCCCCGCCACGGGCAAGGTGCATCGCGCGTGCGCCGTGCGGTGCCTGAGCGGCGGAGCACCACCCGGCCTGCTGGTGCGTGACCAGCACGGGAACGGCGTGGTCGTGTTGCTCACGGGCGCGGATGGGCAACCGCTGAAGTTTGACGTGCAATGGGCTGCGCGCGTCGTCGTCGCGCGCGGCGCGTTGGAAGTGCGCGACTCGCTCGCCATTCTTCGCGTCGGCGACTTGCGCCTGGCAGATTGAATCCAGAGATCGCCGCGGCTTTCAAAAAGTAAGTTTCCCACGCGGCGCAATTTCAGGTTTACTCGACGATGACGGCGATGGCCCGGACCGGCGCCGCCGCCAGAGACGCCATGAAACCTGACGCGCCAGCCAAGCGAGCGTCGCGGCCTGAGCCGCTGCGAGGCGGGGATTTGCAGACGCGCCTCATCGAAGGCAGCCCCGACTGCCTCAAGGTGCTCGACCTCGACGGGCGGTTGCTCTCCATGAACGCCGGCGGGATGGCGGCGCTGGAGATTTGCGATCTTGCCCCGGTGGTGAATTCCCAATGGACGGATTTCTGGCACGGTGAGGATCGTGAGCGAGCGATCAAGGCCGTGGCTACAGCGCGCAAGGGTGGCATCGGCCGCTTCGTCGGATTTTTTCCCACCACGCAAACCAAAACGCCGAAATGGTGGGACGTGGTCGTGAGCCCGATCCTCGGCGCCGACGGCAAGCCGGAGAAGCTCGTCGCGTCCTCGCGCGACGTGACCGAATGGAAGCGCTCCGACCAGTTGCTCCACGCCATCATCGAAGGCACGTCGGTCGTGACCGGAAAGGATTTTTTCCGTTCGCTCGTGCAGCATCTCGCGGAAGGACTCGGTGTGCGTTACTCGTTCGTCGCGGAATGTCTCCCGAACCACCGTGCCCGCTCGCTCGCCTTCTGGTCGGGAAAAGAGCCCGGTGCGGACTTCGAATACGACCTGCACGGCACTCCCTGCCTGAAAGTGAGCGAGGGGCGGACCTGTCATTACGACTGCAAGTTGCAGAGACTTTTTCCCGAAGACGCGCCGCTTGTCGAAATGGCGGCGGAAAGCTATCTCGGCGTGCCGCTGCGCGACTCGGCGCAACACGTCATCGGCCACTTGGTCATCATTGACGACAAGCCAATGGCCCGCGACCCGCTGGTGCTGTCGGTGATGGAGACGTTCGCCAACCGCGCCGGCGTGGAGTTGGAGCGCACGAGGGCTTATGACCATCTGCATCGCCAGCATCAGGAGAGCGAGGAGCGTTTCCGCGACCTGTTCGACGAGGCACCCATCGCCTACGTGAACGAGGGGCTGGACTCGAAATTCATCCGCGCAAACAAGGCCGCGATGAAAAGTCTCGGCATCACCGCGGCCGACGTGCCGCACACTTACGGACGAGATTTCATTCCCAAGACACCGGACGCGCAGCGGCGGCTGAAGGAGGCGTTCGACTCGATCGGCAAGGGCATTGACACCAGCGGCGTGGTGCTCGAACTGCGCCGCAAGGACAACGGCAAACCGCTGTGGATCCAGTGGTGGTCGCGTCCCGATCCGGGCGGCGCCTACACGCGCACGATGTTCGTGGACATCACCGAGCGCGTGCTGATGGAACAGGAAAAGGCGCGGCTTGAGGCGCAGAACAATTACCTCCAGGAGGAAATCCGCACCGAGCATAATTTCGGCGAGATCGTCGGCAACCATCCATCACTGCTCAACGTGCTGCGGCAGGTGGACCAGGTGGCGCCGACGGATTCCACAATCCTCATCCTCGGCGAGACGGGCACGGGCAAGGAACTCATCGCCCGCGCCATTCACGACCGCAGTCCGCGAAAGGCCCGCGCGCTGGTGAAGGTGAACTGCGGCGCAATCAGCGCGGGCCTCGTGGAGAGCGAATTGTTCGGCCACGTGAAGGGCGCGTTCACCGGCGCACTGGCGAACCGCGACGGGCGCTTTAAGCTAGCCGATGGCGGGACCATTTTCCTAGATGAAGTCGGCGAGCTGCCGATGGACACCCAGGTGAAGCTGCTGCGCGTGTTGCAGGAACAGGAGTTCGAGCCGATCGGCGGCAGCCGCACTGTGAAGGTGGACGTGCGCGTGATCGCCGCGACGAACCGTGACCTCGCCGCCGCCGTGCGCGAGGGCAAGTTCCGCAGCGACCTCTTTTACCGGCTCAACGTGGTGCCGATGAGCGTGCCGTCGTTGCACGAGCGCGCGAGCGACGTGCCGCTGCTCACGATGTTTTTCCTCCAGCGCTTCGCCAAGAAGTTCAACAAGCCGCTCAAGGCGATTTCGGAGGAATCCATCCAACGGCTCTGTGCGTATCCGTGGCCGGGCAACATCCGCGAGTTACAAAACGTCGTTGAGCGCGGCGTCGTGCTCTCGACGGGCAACACGCTCACGCTGGCGGGCGATTTCCAGCCCGCAGCTGTGCGCACCGCGGTGACCGGTAACGAACCGGCAGCCGTCCGAGCGCCAGCCGCGACGGCACCGATTGAATCCAGCGCGGGACCGCTGGAGGAAGTCGAGCGCCGCCACATCGAGTCGGTGCTCACGCAGACGAACTGGATGATAGAAGGCGACCGTGGCGCGGCAAAAATTCTCGGGATGAACCCGAGCACGTTGCGCAGCCGGATGCAGAAGCTGGCGATCAAACGGCCGGGCCGGGCGGGATAACAGCCGAGCTGGCCGACTTCAACTGCTCCGCAACAAACGGCGTTGCATTGAGCAGCTTTGTTCCGCGCGAGCGCAAGCGCGCCAAGAGCTCGACGCCCTCGCCGTCCGCGAAGCTCACCTCGGCGAGGTCGAGTTTCAGCGAGTTGCCATTGCTCAACAGCGGCTCGCAGACCTGCCGCAGTTCCTCGACCCACAGGCCAATCAACCGGCCTTCGAGTCGCAGCGTGTTCGAGTGATTCACCGGTTCAACTTGGGAAATTTTCAGCATGGCCAGGTTTCAATTTGAAATGTTCGACTGCTCCTCGCGGCGCTGCCCGTGCCACCAGTCACCGAGTTGCTCGCGCAGTTGCTTGCGCGCGCGATGCAGCATCACCCAGAGATTGCTCTCGGAGATGTTGAGCTGCGCGCAGACTTCGCGGTTGGGTCGCTCCTCGATTTCGTAAAGCTGGAAAACTTGCGCGATGCGCGGCGGCAACTTGCCGAGGGCCATTTCCAAATTCGCGCGGAACTCTTCCAATTCCAGACGGCGGCTCGGTTGAACGCATTCGTCGGCCACCTCATGCAGCCAGAGCGAGGATTCATCCCACGCCTCTTGGTCCCGCCGGGTTGAAGAGCCGTCCGTATAGACCGCACGGTTCCGGCAGACGCGGCGGAGGTGGTCGTAAATCTTGTGGCGCAAAATCCCGACGAGCCACGTGCGCTCCGAGCAGCGGCCGGCGAAGCGATCCTGCGATTTGATCGCCGCGAGGAACGTCTCCTGCACGAGGTCTTCGGCGACGCTGGTGTCGAGCACCTGGCCGATGGCGAAGTTGAAGAGGTAGTCGCCGTGCGCTTCCAGCCAGGCGCACGGAGCGGCGGAGTCCGGCTCCACAGTTAGAGGAAATTTGGCGGCGGTATTCATTGCAACCCCCCATTGCAATGGCCGTGCCACGAAGTTGCAGATTGGAACAAGCGACGGATTCTTCAATGGAATCAGACTTTTGCTCGTGATGCCCCCGACGTGGTCGGATCAGCTCTCGGTTTCGCGGCCACGGAGTTTCGCGGAAGGCCGCGACTCGTCGTGGCGGCTCCCCGCCGCGATCAGGCTGTAAGGAACCTGTCGCCAGCCCGACCAACCGCTGTTGAAACACAATCCCATGAAAACCATGACTCTCCCTCTGAACCTCGGCCTTGGTCGTCCTTGGGCGCGCCTCATCGCGGCGCTCCTCTTCGGCTACGCGTGGCACCTCGCCTTTGATGTTCACGCGGACCACGCGCCGCGGGCCGTGCTGCCGAACGCTGTCGTGGACTTGCGCACGACGGAGGGCGTCGCCCGCGTCAAGGCGCAGTGGCGTTACAGCGACACGCACATCCAGGAGATTGACCATCGCAGCGTCGGCCCCGACCTCAGGGCGAGCGGGCCGAAGAACCGCACTTTCGACTTCACTCCCGACGCGCACGCGGCGGACTTCGACGACTCGAAGTGGGAGGCCATCCCCGCGGACTCGCTGGAGAAGCGCCGCGGCAATGGACGGCTCTCGTTCAACTGGTATCGTCTCGATGTCACCATCCCGGAAAAGGTCGGTGGCTTCGACACGCGCGGCTCGACCGCGGTGTTCGAGATCGTGGTGGATGACTACGCGGAGGTGTGGGTGAACGACGGTGAGGGCTATCTGCTTTTCAGTGACCCGAACAACAACGCCATCTACCGCATGACGACTGATGGAGACGTGCAGGTTTACGTGACCAAGTCCGGCTACGCCGGCGGGGACATCGGCGAGTATGGCAGCCCGGCTCCAATGGACTCACGCTCGATTCCCAAGGCCGGCTCACGATCTGCCAGCACGGCAACGGCGTGTCGTGCGCATCGAGAAGAACGGCCTCACACCTGTGCTGGCCGACCGCCACAATGACAAGCGACTCAACTCACCCAACGATCTCGTCTATGGCAGTGACGGCACGCTCTTCTTCACCGACCCGCCGTTTGGTCTGCCGAAGTTCGCCCCCGACCCGCGCCGCGAGCAGCCGCACTCCGGAGTCTATTCCGTGAAAGACGGGAACGTGCGTCTCGGGAGCACGGACTTCACCGGCCCCAACTACCGCGTTCGCTTGGATGTCTCAGGCGCGGGCGCGCCGCGCAAATCGGCGGAAGTAACGAAGAAGTGAACACTGCGGCAGCGTGAACGCCAGCGAGCACCACATCACCATGCCGCCGGAGAGGAAGCTGAATTTCTTCATCTGCCCGATCTGCTGCTCCGGGCAGCCCATGAGGGTATAAATTTCAATCACGTCGTGCCGCGAGCAGGTGATGACGTGCGAGACGATCAACACGCACAAGCCCGCGACGATCAGCCACCAGCCGCGCACGTCGAGCCGCTGATCAATGAGACGGCCCCTCCCCTGAAAATGGGGCGGGGCATTTTTGTTCGTCCCCAAGGCCCTGACCCGAAATGAATATCCGATGTCCACCAAGCCTGCTGGTGGTTGGAAAATGGAATCGTCCCCCGCCTCACGGCGCGGCGAGGCGGTAATACCGGTGGTCGTAACCGTTCGCCGTGGCATCCACCAACTCGATGGTTCCGAGCACCGCCACATTGGTCGAGATCGGCAGCCACGTCTGGAGATCGGCCGAGGCCCAGACGACATAGGTGCCGTCGGCCGGCACGGACATCTGGAAGGTGAAGCCGCCGCCGGTCAGCGAAGTGGGAACCAGTTGCGCGGAGCTGGAGAGGGGCGGTTTGACGACCGTCAGCGTCGCCACCGCGCTCGTCACGGAACCGGCGGCGTTGGTCACCACCACCCGGTAGCTGCCGCCGTTGGTGGACTGAAGGTTCGTGAGCGTGAGGGTCGAGTTGGTCGCGCCGGCCAAGGGCGTGCCATTGAACAACCAGCAATAACTCAGCGTCGCCGAGCCGCCGGCCACGACGGAGAACGAGGCGTCCAGGCCCAACACCCCGCCCCGGCTGGCCGGCTGGGTGGTGATCGAGGGCGCCACGACCCTGACCGCGATGCTGGCGGCCGCCGTGTTGGTGCTGAACGCGGTCTTCCCACCGGCATCACTGAACGCGATGCCGACATTGTCGAGGTTCAGGAAAGTGCTGGCACTGTCCGCCGTGACATAGAACCGCACCCGGGTGTTGGTGGCGATATAGGAGGAGATGTCATAGCTGAGCGCGCCGGTCCCGAGATGCGCGGTCCTGGAAAAGGTATCGAGCGCGGTGTAGCTCGACCCGCCGTTACTGGAGACTTGGAGCTGGATGATGTCGCCGGTGCCCAGGACGTTGCTGTAGTTGAAGGAAAGGACCGCCAGGCTGGCACCGATGAGGTTGGCCTGCCGGTAGATGTTGTCGTCGGTGTGATTGGCCTGCATCCGAAGCTGCCCGTTGGTGACCAGAATCATACCGTTGGCGGCCCCGCCGTTGTTCTTGTCCGTCTCCACCCAGGCGGAGTTCCAGTTCGTCATGCCCGCGTTGTTGCTGAAGGAAATGAGGTCGAATTGATCGAGCACGGAGGAGGCGATGTTCACCGTCCCGCCGTTCGTGCCGCTGGTCTGGTCCCACGCCCGGAAGCAGAGGCCGTTGGTCACCGTGCCGTTCCAAAGGGCGGCGGGCACGAAGCGCACGCGCGTGGCGGCGTCGGCCGCCAGGAGGCGCGCGGCGAGGCTCGTGGGTGTGCCGAAGTCCAGCCAGTTCGTGGCGCTGTTCGTGGAGTATTGCCACGTCCCGTTGGTGTTGACCACCGTGGTGACGGCGATGCCCTGGACGGCGCCCGCGTCCGCATCCGACACGTAACCGGCAATCAGGTCGGACACGAGCATGCCGGGAGGATTGGCGTCGTCCTGATTGATCACGGGCAGGTTGTTGGCCCCGGCGAGGACGGGCGCGGCGTTGATGGTGAGGGTGGCCACGGAGCTGGTCACGGAACCGTAGAGATTCGCCACCACCACGGTGTAGCCGCCGGTGTTCGTCAGTTGAACGTTGGTGATCGCCAGCGACGAAGTGGTGGCCCCCGGCAAATCCGCGTCGTTGAAACGCCACTGGTAGGTGAATGGAGCCGTGCCGCTCGCCACGACGGAGAAGGATGCGTTCTGGCCCAGCAGCACCGTCTGGCTCTGCGGTTGCGTGGCAATTCCAACAACCACCAGGACCGTCAGCGTGGCGTTGGAACTGTAAACGGTGCCGCCGGCGTTGACGATCTTCACCGAGTAGTCGCCGGCGTCGGAGGCGGTGACCGAGGAAATCGTGTAGCTGCTGGCGGTCGCGCCGGAGAGGTTCGTGCCGCCCTTGCGCCACTGATAGGTCATGGTGGTTCCGCTGGTGGCCACCACCGTAAAGGTCACGCTGCCCGGCGACAGGACAGTCTGGCTCAAAGGTTGGACAACGATGACCGGAGGCGGCCCGGCGGCCGCGCAGGGTCTGGACAGCAACAGGCCAAGAAAAAACAGGCAAAAACCTGCCGTTTTCAAAGTGACGTTTGGCGATCCGCGGATTGGCATGGCACGACTTTCCCGACTTGCAGGCAGGAATAGCCAGAGGCGTGCCAGCGCCTAGAAGCGATACGTCAGCTTGACGCGAAAGCTCCGTCCATCGCGCCCGATCTGGTCCTGCAAGTGGAACCGCGAAGAGGGATCCGAGTAATGGGCGTTCAGGAGATTGTAAACGCTGGCGGAAACCTCAAGGTTCTTGAGGAGATTCTGGCTGAAAAGGGTGAAATTCACGACGCCAAAGCCACCCGCGTCCGCCCCCGGCAGCGTGTTGCCCGTGGAGTCGGTCATGATCGTGTGCCGGCGGCTGGTGTATTGAAACTCCAACCCGGCGAAGATTTTTTCCGGAAGCAGCGGCACGCTGAGATTCACTTTGAAGAGATGCTCCGGAGAATCCGGCAGGTTCCGGCCGCCGGAACGATCGTCCACGCTTTCCAACGTGTAGCTCATCCGGCCGCGCACGCCGCCCGACCAGACACCGGTCAACGCGGCTTCCACGCCCTTGGCGTCGGCGTTGAAATTGGTGTAGCTGCCATTTTCGAGCACGACGTTTTGGAAGCGCGGGTCGGCCAGCTCCAAAAAGTTCGGAGTCCGAAAGGCCGTTCCGTAGAGCACCTTGAATGTGGATTTCTCCCACGGGTTGTAGATCAAAGCGAGCCGGGGATTGAAGGCGGGATCGAACTCGCCGTATTGGTCGTAACGCACGCCGCCGTTGAGATGGAGATTCGTGCGCACGGCGAAATCGCCCTGGAGGTAAATGCCATGACTCTGGCGGTCCTTGCGGACATCCGTGTAAGTCGTGGTCTGGTCAAATATCCGTTGCGTCTGCCGGAAGTCATCCCGGTATTCCGCGCCGAGGGTGATGACGTGACGGTCCCACAGGCGCTTGTTCAATTGCAGCTCCGCGCCCCACCACTCGCCCGACTGCTCCTCGTTGAACAGCGCCGGCACCACGGGGTAGGCAATCTGGAAATCGTTCCGATCATAATAAACCTGCGCGGTCACCTCCACCATCCCGGGAAAATCGTGCGCGTATTTCAGGTTCGCGTAGCCCCGCTGATCCACGGTGACCAGCCGCGGATCATTGAAGGTCGTGACATACTGGGCCGTGGGATTGTCCTTCTCGCGCCGGTTGATCGCGCCCTCCAGCGTGAAGTCGCGGTAACTCAACGAGCCGAAGAAGCTCCGGTAGGAATCACCGTCCAACTTGTGCGCCACGCCGTTGTTCTGCGCCGGGGTGTTGAATTCCTTGTAATAAAGATTTTTGGCCCCGTCGCTTTCGTAAACCGTGCCGGAGAGCAGCAGATGAACGCCGTTGGTGAAGAGTTTTCCGACCGTGACCCGGCCCTTGTAGGTGTCGAACTCGCCGTAATCGAAGGACGCCTCGACCCCGTTCAACTGCTTGCCCTGCCGGGTGATCACGTTGATCACGCCGAAGAAAGCGTTGTTGCCGTAGAGGACGGAGCCGGGGCCGCGGATGACCTCCACGCGATCCACCAAATCCACATCGAGAATGAAGGCGGAATCAATCAACGCACCATCCGTCAGGTTGTTGTTCACGCGGTGGCCGTTGACGAGCAGGAGAATGCGGCTGTTGAAATCGCCGAGGCTGACTCCGCGGACGC
>JACQFS010000066.1 GCA_016199935.1 Verrucomicrobiota bacterium | reverse complement strand
CGGCCGCATCGTCGCCGTGGACAACTCACCCAACCGCCTCCGGCTCGTCCGGGAAAACTGCGCCCGCCTCGGGGTGACCTGCGTCGAAACCACCTCCGCGCCGCTTCAGTCGCAGGTGGACGCCGCGAACTGGCGCTTCGACAGGGTCCTCGTGGACGCGCCCTGCTCGAACACCGGCGTGCTCCGCCGGCGCGTGGATTTGCGCTGGCGCATCCGGCCGGAAGAAATCTCGCGCCTCGCCAAGACGCAGCGCGAGCTGCTCGCGCAGGTCGCACCGCTGCTCAAGCCCGGCGGCACGCTTGTCTACAGCACGTGCAGCCTGGAGCCGGAGGAGAACAGCGAGGCCGTGAAAGCGTTTCTCGCCACGCATACGCATTTCAAACTGGAGAGCGAGCGCGAGCTGCTTCCGTTCGCGGACGGAGTGGATGGGGCTTACGTAGCAAAGCTCCGGTGCATCGCTTGACGCACGTCACCGCCACTGCGCCCACCACGAATCGAACGACTCCGCCGACCGTGCCCGTTCGATTTTTCCGTTTTCGTGCCATAGCACCGCCGCCAGCCCGTGCGAGAAGCGTGTCTCCCACGGCAGGTGATACGCGCCCGCGTCCATCCACACGAGATGGTCGCCCGCGCGGATGGAGCGCGGCAGTTCGCGCCGTGTGAACTGGTCGAAGGCCATGCACGTCGGGCCATGCACCGCCGTCATCGCGTTTTGCCCGCGCCGCTCTGGGATGGAAAAAAGTTCGTGCTGCTCCCAGGTCGAGATGAGCGCGTTCATCGTCCGCCCGCCGTCGCAGATCAACTGCCGCAGCCCGCGCCGCTCCTTCACGTCGAGCACCTTCACCACCAGCACGCCTGAGCGCGCGCTGACGAAGCGGCCGTTCTCCAGCCACAACTCGCACAGTCCTGGAAACTGTTTCACGCCGCGCCGCAGCATCGCCGCGAACGCATTCAGACTGAACTCCGCCGTGTAAGTCTTGCCGCCGCGCGTGAGCACGTGCCGCGGCGGCACCCCGCCGCCGATGTCGAGGTGGAGCGACGCGAACTTCGCCGACCGGCAGATCTCCGCGACCTCCGCGATGGCGCGCTCGTATATCACGTGCGACGCGCCATTGGTGCGCAGGCGGAAATGGATCGTCTCCACGCGCGCCTTTGATCGCTGAAGTTTCTTGAGCGCCCCGACCGCCTCGTCGAACTCGAATCCAAACTGCGTCGGCCACGGCGGATTCTCCGGATCGAACTCCTCGCGTGTCAGCACGCGCACGCCGACGCTCCAGTCGAGTTTCTTCGCCAGCGGCAGGAGCGCGTTGAGTTCAGCGCGAGAATCGAAGTTCACCCGCAGCCCGCGCCGCGCGTGCTTGGGGAGCCACTGATGCTTGGCCGGGCCGTTGATGAGAATCTGGTGCGGCTCGAAGCCCTCGTGTAACGCGGCGAGGAATTCAAACTCGCTCACCACTTCGATGGGCCGGTTCTGTTTGCGCCACCAACGCAGCAGCGGCGCCAGTGGCTGCGTCTTGCACGAGAGCCAGTGGACCGCGGGCAAACCAAACTCCAGCGCCTCCAGTTCCCCAATGGCCTCGCGAACCGGATCGGCGGAGAACAGATAGAAGGGCGTTGTCACCGTTTCGGAGGGACGAACTCCGCGAGTCCCTGACTTCGCCGGTCGGGGGGATAGATGGGGACTCGCGGAGCTCGTCCCTCCTACGAGGGCGGCGCGAACCAAGCCGCGCCAGAAGGCGAGGGTCGCAGGTGGATGACCGAAGTTGAATTTCATTGGAGCGCGGAACTCCAGCTCCGCGGGTTGGTATGTTCGCGCAGAGCTGGAGCTCTGCGCTCCGCGCTAGTCGAACGCATACACCGTCAGGCCGGTCTTCTGGCGGATCGTCTCAGCGAGGGCGTTGAGTTCCGCAGTGGTGAGCTTGGTGACGAAATCCTCGGGCGTCGGTCGCGCGACGGTGTAGGCGTGGACCTCCTTGATTTTTCCGCCGCCGCGCACGATGTCGTTCAGCCGCCCGCAATACGCCTCCAGTTCCGCGGCCGAAATCCCCACGCCGTGCAGCTTGAGGAACATGCTCTGGATCACGATCGGGCGGACGCGCGCGGTCTCCAGCAGATTTTTCAGAATGCGATCGAAGCGGACGTTCGTGCGGTTGATCGTGTGGAAGTAAGCCTCCGTGCCCGCGTCGAGCTTGCCCCAGACCTCGCCGTTGTTCGCGTCCATGATCTCCAAGCCGCGCTTCACGTCGGTCTTGTCGAGTCCGGCGGCATCGGTGATGAGCACGATCTTGGCGCCGTCCAAGCCCTCGGCCTTCTTCACGTCGGCGACGGCCTGCACGCACTCGGCGAAGTTGTGAATCATCGTCGGTTCGCCATCGCCGCTGAAGGCGATGTCGCGCACGTCTCGCGTGAGCCACGGGACCTCGTTGAATTTCGGCTCCTTCGCCAGCCCGCCGTCACGGGCGAAATGAATCATGGCCTTCAGCTCATCGCGCATCTGGTTCAAGTCCAGGTCGGCCACCTTGCCGGGGACGCGCCGGTCCACGCAGCAGTAGATGCAGTCAAAGTTGCAGACCTTGTCGGGGTTCAAATTGATGCCGATGGAGAGTCCGCGCGAACGCCGCGAGATGACCGGATAGATGAACGTGAAGTCGCTGAATGTCCGCGTGTGATCCTGCACCGCGGCGAGGGAATTTTTGATTTGGAGAGCTTGCTCAGACATCGGGCGAATATAGACGAGCAGCAGAGCCGCGCCTGCAAAAACTCTTCATGCGGTCTTGGATCGGGACGGTTTCTTCCGAGAGTTCCGGGCGTGAGGGTAACGCAAAACGACAACTTTGGCGGAAGGTGCGCGTCGGGTGGGCCTTGCGGATTCCATCACCAGTTCAATCTGCGGCACGGTCGAAGCTGGTTGATAGCGCTCGTGCTGAAGAGTCCGCCAGCGTCGTCCATGGCCAGCCTTGTCCGCGATGGCGCCGAGATTCAACCGCTGAAGCAACTCGACCGTGATGGGGCGCTTGTTGCCGGTGAAGATGAGCGATTGCAGGAACTGCTGACAGGGAGCCGAGTTCAGAACTTCCGCCACAAGACGCGCCGAGGCTTCGTCGTCAAAGGGCAAGTAGTTGCAAGTGTCGTCGAGGAAGACTGGCTTGGTATGGAAGGGACCGACGACTTGAAAGCGCGCGGGCCGGTGCAGTGCGGAGACGGCGACTTTCCACGGCGCGAAGGCATATTCGCCAATGCCGAACAGGGCGAACGGCACACGGCCCTTGTAGATGGAACTCTTGCGCGCCGCGAATTTGGCGCGATGGCTTTGTAGATAGCGCCAAGTCTGCGGAGCCAAGGAGGCAATGCACGCCGTGTCGCCGCCCACACCGCGCTGCGTCACCAACACCAGACGCTTAGGCGTCAGGCGTTCGTTGGAGAGGTCGCTGCATTTCAGGAGCGGGTAGAGGTAATCCGGCTCCAGCTCGAAGTGCTCGCCGAGTTTGTTTTCCACCGTGCCGTTGGCAACAGGCCGAAGCTCCATGACATCGGCGCAGTCGTGCTTGACGCCGGAGCGCCATTGAAAGGGGCAAAGACCTTCAAGCTGCTGCAACTCACGGTAGGCGCGGATGTCGGCGACCAAATCCTGTCCCGCCAAACCAATTCGCCCTTCAGTTTTTGTCGCCGAGAGGGATTCGTAAATGTCCGCCTCCACCGGCCCGGCGGAACCGGTGCGCGCGAGCAACAGGCAGGCGTCCACCGAAGCACCGAAGTGCGCGGCGGCATCGATCCGATGCAGCGACGCCTCGCTGACGCGGCCGTCGTTTTGCCACGAGTAGCGCAAAAGTTTTCGCGCCGTCGCGGTCTTGCAAAGCATCGCGATGGTTGCGGCACGGCCACGCAGCGCGCGGACAAGGCGGATAAGCATCCACTCGGAAATATCGAAGTTGGATTTGCCCGTGCGTGCCGCGAGGCCGCGCAGGCCGAGAAAATTTTCCTTCACCGGCAGGTTGCTGCCGTTCATCGCGGCGACGGCGGAGTTCGTCACCCACGGCAGGTTGCCGAGGATGAGCAGCCTGCCGGGCAACTGCTGCAACTCCGACTCCCAGTCGTGCGCGAAAAAATCCTGGCGGGCCACGGCGGCACGCTTCAATGCGCCCACGCGTGCCAGTTCCGCCGTCGCCTGGCGAACGTAGTCCTGGTTGATGTCCCAACCCCGCAAGGTCGCGCGGGGAAACATTTCCGCAGCCGCAACAAGAAAGGCCCCCATTCCACACGTCGGCTCAAGAACGAAATCCGGAACCAGCCGCTGCCGGCGGAGGAGTCCGCAAACTTCCTTCGCCAGCACCGGCGGTGTCTGGAAATCGCCGAACTCAACTTGTGCGCTCGATTTCATTTCAAGCGAAGGATGCTACCGACTGCACCAGCCTGCTCGATGACGCGGCTGTATTGAAGCCGCCACTGCAAGGCGTTTGAAATGGTCAGGTAGCCGGGTTGCGGCGGGGAGCGGAGAACTTCGTCGGCAAGGTTGCCGGCTTCGATTTCATCAACCGGCAGCAGGCGCTCCTGAAAGAACGCAAGGATGTCGTCGCGGTTCGCCTTGTTCGCCAGCAGGCGAAGCAGGCCGGATGTGGTCTGAAAATCGGCCGTGCGCTCCTTCTCAACACAGATGGTGTGCTGAATATCGAGCCGCCCAGTGCGATTGGCTTCGTCATCGCGTTTGTCGTAAACGAAAACGAGCAACGAGTAGCCCAGCCCGTAAATCTTCTGCCGCGCGCTCTTGAATGGGCAGGATGACTGCGGTTGCCGGATGCTGGTCACCTTGATGTCCACTTCGAGTTCCGGAAAATCAATGCCCTTGGCGGAATTGCCACGCGCATATCCAAAGCGGCGTTGAAGCGCGACTTGGAATTTGTGCTCAAGGTAAGTTCCGACGGCTTTCCCATCGGTGACACCAAAGAGGCTTGGCTCAACGTGCTTCGACTCGGCCTTGGCGAATGCGGCGGCTTCCTTTTGCAGAAGCGGAATGGTGAGTGATTTGGGCATACGCCGCAGAACAGCGCGAGGCGCCTACATCCCCATGATCTGATACCCGCTGTCCACGTAGATGACCTGGCCGGTGATGGCCGCCGCGCCGTCGCTGGCGAGGAAGGTGCCGGTGGCACCGAGTTCGTCGGGGAGGACGTTGCGCTTCAGCGGCGAGTGCGCCTCGTAATGCTTGAGCATCTCGGTGAAGCCGCTGATGCCACGCGCGGCGAGCGTGTTCATCGGGCCGGCGCTGATGCAGTTGACGCGGATTTTTTTCGGGCCGAGGTCGTAGGCGAGGTAGCGCGTGCTGGCTTCGAGCGACGCCTTGGCGACGCCCATGACGTTGTAGTGCGGCACCACTTTCTCCGCGCCGTAATAACTCATCGCCACGATGCTCCCGCCTTCGGTCATGAGCGGGGCCGCGCCGCGCGCGAGCGCGACGAGCGAATAGGCGCTGATGTCGTGCGCGATGCGGTAGGCTTCGCGGCTGGTGTTCACGAACTCGCCTTCGAGCGCTTCCTTGGGCGCGAAGGCAACTGAGTGCAGGAGCAAATGGAGCTTGCCGAATTTCTCGCCGACGGTTTTGAAAACATTCGCGATGTCCTCGTCCTTGGTCACGTCGCAGGGCATGAGGAGCGTGTCGGGGCCGAAGGTGCCGGCGAGTTCCTCGACGTTTTCCTTGAGGCGCTCGCCCTGATAAGTGAAGGCGAGCTTCGCGCCGGCCTTGTGCCACGACTGGGCGATGGCCCAGGCGATGGAGCGTTTGTTGGCGACGCCGAAGACGATTCCGAGTTTTCCTGCGAGCATTGACATGATGTGCCTTTCGTTTGTGCGCGGAACATTGCGGCGAACGGGCGCGCGCAGGCAAGACGGGATTCAAATGACGAATGACGAATGGACGAGGCGGCCGGCCGGACCATTCGTCATTCGTCATTCGTCATTTTGCGCCACCGCACTGCCATCAGTCCCGCCAATCCCGCCACGAGCATCGCGCCCACCGCGATTGCCGGAGCCATCGCCGCCGCGGGCGCGACCCACAAGCTCAACGCGCCAATCGCCGGCCCGCCGCAAATGCCCGCGCCGATGAGCGCCTCGTGCGTGCCGCCGTGTTCGCCCTTCGTCTCGCTGCCGTCCATCGAGTAAAACAGCGACGAGTAGTAAATGAGGCCGGTCGCGCAGCCGAAGAAAACCTGCGCGACGACGAGCAGCCAGATTTCGCGCGCGAGCATCACGGTCACGAAGCTCGCGATGAGCAGGCCGAACGCGCTGATGAACCAACGGAACTTGTAGTGCCACCCGTGCCACGCCCACAGCGCCACGAACGCCCCCGCGCGCACGATGAACCACACCGACATCACCATGCCCGCCTGCGCGATCGTGAGACCGGCGTTCTTGGCGATCCCGGGCACGACGGCGGTGAAGGTGTTGATCGCCATGTAGGCAAAGGGATTTCCGAGCCATGCGAGTTTGAGGAAATAGCGCGGCCTCGGGCCGGGCTCGTCGGTCGTCGCCGCTGCATTGTCTTGTGAGAGGCTCACCGCATCTTGCCGCGCGAGCCACGCGTCATGCGCGCGGGCGAGCGGGAAGGTGGCGATGAAATTCACGACGTAGAGCGAAGCTGGCAGCCAGTAGAGACTGGATGCCCCAACTCTTTCGAAAATCATGCCGCCGGTGAAGTAAGCGGTCGCCGAGATGGAAGCCCACGTGAGGTTGTAAAGCCCGAGCCGGTGCGGCAACGCCGCGGGAGCCGCGTGCTCGCTCACCAGCGCCTCGAGCATCGGCCACGTGAAACACATCGCGACGGTCCACGCGCCGAACGCCAGCAGTTGCCCCGGCAGTTGCGGCAGGAGCAAAGCCGCCAGCATTGCCAGCGCCATGCCGGCGAAGCCGACGCGCAGCGAGGTGAAGTAGCCGCGGCGCTGCCCGAATTTTCCGGCGTAGAGCGACGCACCGACGTAAAGCAGCCCGTGGCACGCGCCGAGCGTGAGGTTCTGCGCGTTGCCGAAGCCGTGCCGGTCGCGCAGGAGGAAGAGCAGGTAGTTGCCGTAATACGCGCACGCGAAGGTGTTGAGACCTTCGAGGGCGTAAACACCCAGCTTGAATCCTGGCGGCAACCGGCGCATGGCGCGCGGATTGAACGGCGCGGCGGTCGAAATGCAAATGGCAAATGCGGGGAAGGGCTTTCAACGCAAAGGCGCAAAAACGCCAAGACGCAAACCGGAGGCTACGAAGTCCTTCCCTGATCAGTCGTCGCCGCTTGCCGGACTTTCAAAAAACATCGCCTCCGCATCTTTGCGCCTTTGCGTTAAAAAATGAACCGCCCGATGCCCAGGAGCGTGAGTCTCGTCACCTCGACTGCGACGAGCGAGGGCGAGTGCCGACTTCCTCAAGAGCCTGGCGGCAATACCATTTCACGGCGTTGCTCATCGGCGGGTGAAGCGTTTCCAAATCCGCCGCGCGGCACCAGCGGATGTCGTGATGCTCCTCGGTGGCGAGCGTCACGTCGCCGCCGCGCGGGCGCGCGAAGTAAATCATGCCGATGTGCTCGTGCGTCGGATTGATGCGGTGGATGTCGAGAAAGCGCGGGGCGATGAGCGCGCGGGTGCCCGGCTCGGTCGTGGGTGGACGCTCACCGAGCAACTCCACGTCGAGGCCGCTCTCCTCCTTCGCCTCGCGCAACGCGGCCTGCTCCGGCTCCTCGTCCAGTTCGATGTGCCCGCCGAGCGGCAGCCACTTGTCGAGCTTGCGATGGTGAATGAGCAGCACCCGGCCGTCGTGGACGACGAAGATGGCGACGGTGAAATCAATTTTCTCGTGGAGGTGGGGCATGGGGGACGTTGTTGTCAGGTTTTCAGGTTATCAAGTTGTCAGGTGCGGCACGGGGCGTAGTCGAAGCACTTGAAAACTTGAAAACCTGAAAACCTGAAAACCGTTTCAGTAATCATAAAGCCCGCTGTCACGCGAATATTCGCCACCCCCGCGCCCGCCGCCTTCGCCGCCCATGAACTCGCCGAGCACATCGCCCATGTCCGCCTCGATCTTCTCCGGGTCTTCGCCGGCTTCGAGACGTTTGATGGCCACGTCGAGTTCCTTGGGCATGGAGCCGGGCGGCATCAGGTCCTTCATCTTGCGCATCATCACGGCCATGTGCTTCGGGTTGTTTTCGTCCAGGTGCTCCAGGTCGCGCTCCATCTCGGCCATCGCGCGCGCGACGCGCGGGTCGTCGAGGTCGGGCAGCGGCGGTCCGCCTTCGTCTTCAGAGCCGGCTCCCGTGGCGGCGGGTTCCTTCAGGCCCTTCGTCATCGCGAAGCGGCTGAGCTGCTTGCTCAACTTTTTGTGGCCGCACTTGGGGCAGACGGGCAGGCGGTCGGGGTCCACCCGCTGGGAGAGGAAACTGAAAATGCGCCGGCACTTCGGGCAGGCGAATTCGTAAATCGGCATGGCCCGGATTTTTTGACACGAATTCCACAAATTATCACGAATTGAATCCGCCGGAATTCACCGCCCGATTCCACCGGCCTTTTCCGCCGATGGAGCGGCCGGCCGCTTCATCGCCTCGGGCACAAACTCCTGCAGTCGTCGCGCCACGGCAACGGCTTGCTCGGGCGTGAGGCGGCGGGCGACCGAGTTGCCCAGCGCCACCGCCACGCGATCGCCGCCCAGCGCCGCCACCCGATACCAGAACAGCGCCGCGACGGGATCGGCCGGCACGTCGAAGCCGCTGCTGTAAAGCTCGCCGAGCTTCATCTGCGCGGCGAGCACGCCATTGCTCGCGGCACGCTCGAAATGTGGCAGCGCCTTCGTCAAGTCGCGCTCGACACCCTCGCCCTGCTCGTGCATGAGCGCGAGCGCATACTCCGCCTGGGCGCTGCCCTTTTGCGCCGCGAGCCGGAAGAGGCGCGCGGCCTCGGGCGGATTTCTGGGCCGGCCGGTTCCCTGAAAGTTCGCCAACCCCTCGTTGTAGAGCCGCTCCGCTTCAAGTTGCACGCCGGTGCTGGCGAGCAGGTTTTTGAGGGCCGTGTCCATCCGGGCCTGAAGCGAGGTCTTCCAGAGTTCGTCGAGCTGCGGCTCGAGCTGCGCGCGGATTTTTCCGGCGCCGGCTCGCGAGTTAAAAAACTCAACCGCCGCGGCCGGCAGCAAGCCGGCCAACGCGCGCCGTTCCTCCGCGTCGAGCACTTCAAACGCAGCCACCCAATGGTCGAACTCGCGCCCGAGCGGCGTGGCGGAATCGAGCACGAGCGCGGCGTCCCGTTTGAAATCCGCGAGCGCGAGCCGCTGCTGGCCGCGCTCGGCGAATTGCGCGGCGACGCGTGGCATTCCCGCCGCCTTGAGCACGGCGGCGCCGGCGAGAAAACCGATCGGCCCGGTGTGCGGCGAATCGAAGACGCGGTTGAGTTCCGCCTCGGAATAAGCCGGCCGCCCGCCGAAAATCATCACGGTCTCACGCGCGAGCGTCGCGGACCACGAGCCGGCCGGCAGATATTGCTGGCTGAACTGGGAGACGAGCGACGCGCCCCAGGTCCAGAGGAGCCGCTGCATTTCCGGCAGCGAGGACGGTTCGTCCATCGGGATGCTGAAGGTCGAGTCGCCGTCCGTCGGCCGGGTCCAGTCCGCGAACCACCGCTCCAGCGGCTCGAGCGCCCCGGCTTGGAGCAGGTGTTCGAGCGCGCTCGCGGACTCGCGGCGCGCCGCGACGGGCGGCGCATTGGTGAACAGGAAAGTGAACGCCGGTGACTCGATGAATTCCGCCGCGGCCACCGCCGTGAACGAGGCGAGCGGCTGGTTGGTGCGAAACAGATTCGGCGCGGAACCACCCGCCGTCGCGATCTCGCGCGTCAGGCGCCCGATCGCGCCGCGCTCGGAACGGATGCGGATCGCGCTCCGACCGTCCGGGTCTTCCCTGGACTGACTGGAATACTCGGACTGACTGGAATACTCGATCAAGGTGCCGTTGGTTGCGTTGACCCGGGTGACTCCGTTGCTGGAGGAGATCGAGAGGACGCCGTTTTCGAGATGCACAGAGCTGTCCGAGCCGTGCGCCTGAGAAAGAAAAGCCGAAGGTGCGAGCTTGAATTCAAACTTCACCGGCCCGCCGTGGTCGTCCTCGTTGTTCGTGGCGAGACCGGCCCAGAAAGTGAAGTCGAAGAGCGAATCCGAATCCGAATCCGCGTCCGCCCCGGGCCGCGGCTGGACCGCGACGGAAGCCCGAAACCGCGCACCGCCGAGGGGAAACTGAAGTCTGCGGCCGGTCGCCGCGTTGAAGTAGGTCGCGCCGTTGGTCGCGACGAGGAGCGCACCTCCGATTTTTCCCCCCGTGCGGCTCACGACCACCAGTGAGTCGCGCGAGACGGCCAGTTCGAGCTTCCCGGTGAAACGGCCCATCCCGAAGGAGAAGTCTGTCACCTCCACGCCGAAGATAAACTCCTCGCCGCGGCCGAGCGCGTCCTCCATCCAGTCGCGCCACTTGAGGCACGCGCGCTCCTCGGGCGTGAACGGCTCCGTGAGCTTCGGCGCGGCGGGATACTCCTTCGCCTCGATCTGCAGTGACACCTTCCCCGGCTGGCTGGCGACGCTCGCCGGCACCACCTGGTAGCCAAGAAACCGTGCCGACTCCCACAGTTGATGCTCGACACGGCTCACCAGATCGAACGCCACCGGCTGGCCGGGCTTCGCCTTGAGCCATTCGAGAAACTCGGCGGGCGTGTTCTTCTTCAGCCCGCGCACCTCGATCGCGCCGATGGTCCCGTGCGGGCCTTCGTCCTGAATCTCGATGACGAGTTCCGCGGTGCCGGTGCCTTCGCGACGCTCGACGCGCACGGTGAACACAGGGAAAAAGTAGCCGCATTCCGACAGCACCTCGCTCACGCGATTCGTGCGGTCCTTGTCCTCCGCGGGATGAAACGACACCGAGTCGCCGCGCTTCCACAAGGCCGCCGTTTGTTTCGTCTCCGCGTTCCGGTCCGCCGCGGATTGGTTTTCCCTGGCCGCGGCGAAGACATCCGGCGCGGGCTTGGACTCATCCTTCGGCGGCCACGCGTTCACCAATCGCTTCACGACCTCGTCCACCGGGATGCTTTTGGCGCCGGGCAGGCGCACGGCCCCGCAATGAAACCGCGGCCCCTCGGCAATCGCCACGCGCATCCGGCCAGCCGGCTCGTCCAGGCGCGCGGTCACCCGGGCTTCGGGAAATCCGTTGGCGAGCAAGCCGGCCCGGAGCAGCTTGGCGAGGGCCGGCGCATATCCGTCCCGCGGCGCGACCGGGTGCGACGCGAGCAGGAAATCCGGCGACTTCAACAGGGCGTCGGTCAGGTCGTTGGTCCGAAAGGATTTCAGGCCGGTGAAGTCGAGGCGCGACGTCTCGCCGAGGTTGCCGACACGCGGACCCGAGTCCCTGCGCGCGACCGGAGGAGGGAGCGGTTTTTTCCCAACGGGCAGGCCGGGCTGCGCGCCGGCCACCAGCGACGCGATCAAACAAAGAATCAGGACGCTGACCGGAGGGGGAACCGGAAAAAATCGAAGCCGCGGCAAGTGGCCGGAAGAGTTGGGCGCGATCACTGGTGACTCCGGATTGGGGTTTGTTGGCGCGAGCAGACCATCGGGAGGACCGGAACGCAAGCCGGCCATTCGCAGACGTTGGACACGGATTTCACGGATTGGCACGAATTGAATCCGTGTGCATCCGTGAAATCCGTGTGTCACAAAAAAGCCCCGGCATCGCTGCCGGGGCTGGTGAAACTTTTTTCGCGTGTCTCACTTCATGCGGTTGAACGTCGCCTGGAGGATTTCCCAGTCCTTCTTGCCCGCGACCTTCGCCTGCGCGGCGGTGTTGATGCCGGCTTCGAGCGCGTTCTTCGTCGGGCGGTTCACCTTGTAGAAGATGCCGAAGCGGCCGGGGAACGGTTCGCCCGCCAGCTTGTAGGCGGCGAGTTCATCGGTCACGTCGTGGCCCTCGGGCATGTTCTCAAACTTGCCGCCCTTGCGCGGATTCGAGGCGTCGAACGCGCCGGGGAAAAACTCCACGCACTCGCTCAGGCACTCGATGAAGCTGAAGCCGTCGTGGTCCATCGCGGCTTCCATCATCGCGAGGACGTGATTCGGATTCGTGGCGGAGGTGCGCGCCACGAAGGTCGCGCCCGCGCTGACGGCCTGCTTCATCGGGTTGATGGGCTGGTCCACCGCGCCCCACGTGTCGGTCTTGCTCTTGAAGCCGATTGGCGAGGTGGGCGAGGTCTGCTTCTTGGTGAGGCCATAGACGAAGTTGTCCATGACGCAGTAGGTCATCTTGATGTTCTTGCGCGCGGTGTGGTTGAAATGATTTCCACCGATGGAGAACGCGTCGCCGTCGCCGCCGAAGACGAACACATGCAGATCGGGCCGGCTCAGCGAAACGCCGCTCGCGAAGGGAAGCGCGCGCCCGTGGATGAAGTGCGCCCCATGCGCCTGCACGAAATACGGGAAGCGGCTGGAGCAGCCGATGCCGGCGATGGTTGTGATCTTCTCGTGCCAGATCTTACGCTTCTCGATGAGTTTGAAATAGAGCGCGAGCACGGAGAAATCGCCGCAGCCGGGGCACCACGTCGGGTGGTCGGCGGCGGTTTCCTTCTTGGTTAGGCCCTTGCGGTCGGCGTCGGCGATGGGCGCGGGCACGGGGAGGTTGACGGTGCTGGTCGTGCGGGCCAGCGATTCAAAAGGAACGGTGAGGGTGCTCATGGTGGTGATTGGTAAGATATTTTTTCGTCCGACTCAGGCTTTGCCTTGTTGCACCGCGTCGGCCAGCGTGCGCGCGCGGTCGAGGATCTCCTTGATCTTCCAAGTGAGACCGTCGGATTTGTTGATGCCGCGGATTTTCGGATCGGCATAGCGAGCGCGGAGAACCTGCGCGAACTGGCCGTAGCCGTAGAGCCCCTCGTCATTCAACTCGACGACGAAGACGTGGTGGAAGCCCTTGAAGATTTCCCCGAGACCGTTCGGCAGCGGGTTGATGTGCTTGAGGTGCAGGCCGGAGATCGCGTCGCCCACGCTGCGGCCGCGCGTGACGGCTTCGGTGATCGGCCCGAGCGCGGAGCCCCAGCCGACCAAAAGAATCTGGCCCTCGTTTGGCCCGATGGTCTTGGGCGTGGGCAGATCGGTGCCGAGCTTCTTGAGCTTGTTGCGGCGCTTGGCGGTCATCTGCATGTGCAACTTCGGCGAGCCGGTCGGATGGCCGAGTTCATCGTGCTCGAGTCCGGTGGCGATGGGATATTTTCCGCTCGCGACGCGCGTGCCCGGCGCGAGGTGGCGCGTGATGCCGTCCGGCGCGCTGAGGTCGTAAGGCTTGTGCTCCGCGACCGTCGTGAAGTCGGGCGAGATGTCCTGGCAAATCTTCGCGAGGTCCGGCTCGGGGAACGCCTCGATGCGCGTCGCGATGCCCTGGTCGGTGAGAATGATGACGGGCGTGCTGTATTTGCGCGCGATGTTCACCGCCTCGATCGCGGTGTAAAAACAATCCTCCACGCTCGCCGGCGCGAGCACCACGCGCGGGCTGTCACCGTGGCCGCCGAAGCACGCGATGTTCAGGTCGGACTGCTCGACATTCGTCGGCATGCCCGTCGAGGGACCGCCACGCTGCACGTCCACAACGACGAGCGGCATTTCCGCCATCGAAGCCCAGCCGAGCGCCTCAGTCTTGAGCGAGATGCCGGGGCCGCTGGAGCCGGTGACCGCGACACGGCCGCCGTAGCTTGCGCCGATGGCCATCGAGATCGCGGAGATCTCGTCCTCGGTCTGGATGAACATGCCGCCGTATTTCGGCAACTCGCGCCGCAGCGATTCCATGATGTCCGACCACGGCGTGATGGGATAGCCCGCGCCAAAGCGCACGCCCGCCGCGATGAGTCCGAAGGTGAGCGCCTCGTTGCCGTTCATCACGACCTGGCTGCCGGTTTTACCCTCGGCGGGATAGAACTGGTAGGTCTTCAGGAGATTCTCCAGCGAGTGACTATAGCCGGCGTTGAAGCACGTGAGCGCATTCGCCACCACGCTCGTGTCCTTGCCGGTGAAACGCTCCTCGATGAGTTTCGTGAGCTTCGGCACGTTGAGGTCGTAAATTTTCGCGAGCAACCCCATCGCGTAAATGTTTTTGCCCTTGTCGCGGCCCGTGCCGCCGATGGCCTCGACGACGAGACTCGAGATCGCCACGCCCACGTGCCGGTAAGTTTCCTGCCACTCCGGCTTCGGCGTCACGTGGTCCGAATCGTAGAGCACGATGCCGCCGAGCTTGATGGACTTGATGTGGTCCTCGTAGCTGTGCTGGTAGAAGCACAGGAGCATGTCCGCCTCATCGCCCGCGCTCAGCACTTCGCCCGAGCCGATGCGCACCTGGAAAATCGAGGGGCCGCCGGAAATGGTCGAGGGAATCGTCATGAACGTCATGACTTCCTGCTCGCTGCGCCCGGCAAGCCGCGCCAGAAAACCGCCGATGGCCTGGATGCCGTCCTGGGAATTGCCGGCGATGCGGATGACCGCTTCGTTGATCTTGGTCAGCTTCGGCCCGCTGCCGCCGCCGGAAACTGCCGCTGTCGTGGTGTCGCTCATAAATTCGTTGCTCAATAAAATGTTCTCATGGCCTTTCGTCAGACGTGACGAAAATCCCGCCGCTTCACCCAACCGGGAAGGACGCGGGCGAAAACCGTATCACCCGAACCTTTCGTGTCAAAGGGTATTCAGAGCGCAGAAAAGCCAATGAAATCAGGCACCTGGCGGGTGTCTGGACAAACCGGCGGGCCGGGTCGGCTGACGCGAATTAGCGTCCTTGATTCACGACCTTTTGGTTTTAAGAGACTTAATGCACGCCGCGTCCGCCAAGAAAATGTTCCAGCGCGGAAAAAACTCCGTGCCCGAACGGTTCCTCCGCCACGAAGCCCGACTGCACGCGCACCGAATTTTTAACGGCGGGCACCGCGTTCGCCGGCGCGGCCAACAGCCCGGCGAATTCTCGCGACAGCATCGGCAGATCGTTGAGGTGGTCGCCGGCCGCAAAAGTTTCCTCGGGCCGCGCGCCGACCAGCGAAGCAATGCGTGCGAGTGCGGTGCCCTTGTTGAAGTCGCGATGGCTGAAACGCAGATACACATCGTTGCGCACCACGGCCACGTCCGGCGCGGCTTGATAATAATCTTCGAGGAACACCTGCACGGCATCCATGTCCTCCAGCGTCTTGGTGATCACGCAGAACGGCGACCACATGTCGCCGTAAATCGTCGCGTCGAAGCGCTGGTCAATCCACGCGCGCAACTCCTCCACGTCGCCGCGCAACCGAACGAAAAGTTCCGCGTGCCGGGCGTCGCAACGCGCGTTCCAATCCGCGAGCGGAACGTATTGCGATCCTTCGTGGACGTAAATTTCACGTTCCACCAGCGCGAGGTAGTCGGGCTTCACCGACATCCGCGCGCGCGCCATTCCCTCCATCAGGCTCGGCAGATCGCGGCCGGTGTTGATGATCCACTTCGCGCCCTGGCGCTGGAGCTGGCCGATCAATTCCTGCAACCGCACCGGCACTGGCGGGTCCTCGAACTCCGCGTGCAGCGTGCCGTCGAAATCGGTGGAGAGGAGTTTGATCGGAGATTTCACTGGTTCAGTTAACAGGTTGTCAGGTTTTCAAGTTATCTGGTGCGTCATCTGCGCACGGCGGACCGGACAACTTGATAACCTGAAAACTTGAAAACAATCCCGCGCATTGCGTCCGGCAAGACTCGTGAGATACCCTCCATTGTCAAACGCGAACCCATGACCACGCCGCAGGAGCAATACGACGACGCGATGTTCGACTTCAGCCAGGGCGAATACGACCAGGCCATCGCGAAATTCCGCGCGCTGCTCGACGCCGACCCGGCGAACTTCGACGCGCAGCTCTCGCTCGCCATGTGCCATTACCGCAAGGGCGACTACGCGACCGCCATCGCCGAGGGGCACAAGGCCGAGAAGCTGCGGCCCAACGAACAGCTCGTCCACACCAACCTCTCGCTCTTCTACATGAAGGCGGGCGACAAAACGACCGCCGAGCACCACGGCCTGCAGGCGCGCGTCGCCTCGTGGAAGGGCAACATGGCCAAGCCCGACCCGAACGCGAAGCCCGAGGGCGATCCCGAACTCCAACTCGCCCAGCCCAAGCCCAAACCCGTCACCCTCCCGGCCACCATGCCCGATATGCCGTGGAAGAAGAACAAGAAGGTTGGGGGATAACCATATTATGAAAGTAATGGCTTGGCGGCTTCCAATTCTCGTCGTGCTCGCCGTTTTCATCTTCGTAGTGGTTGGTGCGTGGATTATCGAGTTGGCAGGCTTCGACCAAGGGCTGTTGGAATCCCAGTTGACCGCTGCACCGCTTAAATTTTTGTCACGAGCTGCTTTCATTGCCGTCTTGCCTGTTTCCGTGTTGGCCATGTTTGCAGGAATGCTTCCCAAAAGCATTTTGGTGACTGGAGCCACGGTAGGAATCCTCGCCTTCGTCATAATCCTCGGTGCAAATCTGTCGCCTCGAAGCTGGCGCATCGCAAACTTTCCGGCTCCGTCAGACAACGATGCGTGGGAGCGCGCGAATCGTCAGATCGCGTCGGGAAATCCGCACGAATGGATCGGATGGGCTGACGGAATAATCATCTGGTATGTGAAAGGCGTTGGAGCCTCGACAGAAGAGATTGTCTTCTCATTTCTCTGTTCAATTCCCGGTGCCGTGTTCGCCTTGGAGCTCGCGCTTCTAAGAAAACTGCAAACACGAACTGGCTGAAGCAAAAGCAAAGAATGACGCCCACTCCTCTCGCCCAACTCTCCGACCTCCCCGCCGGCCGCCCCCTGCGCGTGCGTTCCGGCGAACGCGAGATCGCGCTCTTCCTCCTCGACGGCGAAGTCTTCGCCCTCGACGACCGTTGTCCGCACAAGGCCGGTCCGCTCGGCGAGGGCTTTTGCGAGAACGGCCAGGTCTTCTGCCCGCTGCACGGCTGGGGTTTCGACATCCGCACCGGCGCCTGCGCCGAGGTTCCCGCGCGCCCCGCGACGCGCGTGCCGGTGCGCGTGGAGGATGGGAGGATTTATTTGGCGAGTCAGTAGTCAGTTGTCCGTTGTCAGTAGCTTTCACCACACGGCCTCGCTACATTCCCTCCCGTCACTGACCGCTGACCACTGACTCAAAATGAAATCTGCCTACGAAATCGCCATGGAGCGCCTGGGCAAACAGTCCGCGCCCGTCAAGCTCACCGCCAAACAGAAAGAGGAACTCGCCGAACTCGACCGCGTTTACAAGGCGAAGGTCGCCGAGCGCGAACTCGCCACCCGCGACGAGATGAACGCCGCCGCCGACAAGGGCGAAATCTCCGCGATGGACGAGGCCGAGAGCCGTTGGAAAGAGGAGAAGCCGCGCCTGACCGCCGAGTGGGAGGCGAAACGGGAAGCCGTCCGCAACGCCAGGAAGTGAAAACCGGCCGGCTCCCCGCCCTGCTCGCGTTCCTCCTCGGCGCGACCGTCGCGTCGGCCGCGGAAACCGCCGCGCCCGCGGGCGCGATGTGGGTTTACGAAACCAAGGCGCTGCTCACGAACGCCGCCGAGCGTGCGCAGCTCGTTGCCTTCTCCCGTGAACGCCGCATCACGGAAATCTTTCTCCAAATGCACTACGCCCGCGGCAGCGACGAGCGCGGAAAATATTCCAGCACGGTGCCCGCGGCGGACACGCCCGCCCTGCGCGCGCTCCTCGGCGAGGCGCACCGCGCGGGCTTGCACGTCCACGCCTTGAGCGGCGATCCGTCTTACGCGCTGCGCGACAAGCACGACCGCCCGCTCGCGCACGTGGACGCGGTGCTCGAGTTCAACGCCGCCGCGTCCGCGGGCGAGCGCTTCGACGGAATTCATTTCGACATCGAGCCGCACGGCCTCCCAGCTTGGAAGACGAGCACCGACGCGGAACGCACGGCGATTTTGCAACAGTTCGTGGAGGTGAACGCCCGCGCTGCCGCGCGCCTACGCGGCAACCCGTATGTGGTTTTCGGCGTGGACCTGCCCTTCTGGTTCGACAAGCCCGCGGACGACGGCTCGACCCGCTGGCCCGTGACACTCAACGGCCGCACGCAGGATGCGACGAAACATCTCGGCGACCTCGCGGACAATGTCGTGCTCATGTCCTACCGCAACACCGCCGAAGGCAAGAACGGTCTCGTCGCCCTGACGGAACGAACGGTGAAGGACACGGCAGCGCGGCGCGCGAAAGTTTTCGTCGGCGTGAAAATGGCGGACATCGGCCCGCGCATGGAGACGTTCTTCGGTCGCACGGCGAAGGAGATGGAAACGGAGACCGCCAAGGTCACGAACGCCTTCGGCAGCGAGCGCGGCTTCGGCGGCATCGCGTATTTTCACTACAAGGCGTTTCGGGAAATGGTGGCTGGCAAAACTTCCCCTGCCGTGCCCAAATCCGGCGAAGGCAAACCATGAAATGGCTCATCAGAAAACGGCGCGTCGCCACTGCAATCCTGCTCGCAGCCATCGCCGTTGCGACGACGATTGCGACGCTGTTCAATTGGTGGGTTGTCCGCGGCGGCGATGCCAGTGTCTTCACCGACATTTCCACGCTGCCGGCAAATGATGTCGGCCTCGTGCTCGGCACCGCGCCGACCGTGAAGGGCGGGCGCACGAACCTGCATTTCAGAAACCGCATCGCCGCCGCCGCGGAACTCTGGCGCGTGGGCAAGGTGAAACACCTGCTCCTGAGCGGCGACAATCACACCGCCACCTACGACGAGCCGACCGCGATGAAGGGCGCCCTGCTCGCCCTCGGCGTGCCCGAGCGCGCGATGACGCTCGACTACGCCGGCGTCCGCACGCTCGACTCGGTCGTGCGCGCCAGGAAAGTTTTTGGTCAGGCGCGACTCACGCTCATCACCGATGATTTTCATGCGCACCGTGCCGTGTTCCTCGCGCGACACTCCGGAGTGGAGGCGGTGGTGTTCTGCTCTGAACGCGTGCCGGCAAGCTGGTCGTTCCGCTCACGCGCCCGCGAGGTCGCGGCGCGCTGCCTGGCGGCGCTCGATGTATTCGTGTTCCGTCGCGGGCCGCATTTCCTCGGCGAGCCGGTGGAAATTCAGATCGCCGCGCAGTGAGCGCGCGAAGTGCTTCGACCATTTTACCCTTTGCCCCGTTCCCCGCGCTTTGGCATAACGACGCGCCATGCATGATTTCCGTTATGTCGGTTCGAAGCTGTATTGCGAACGCGTGTCCGTCGAGTCGCTCGTGAAGCGGCACGGCACGCCGCTTTACGTCTATTCGCAGCACACGCTCGCCGATCATTTCGCCAAGCTCGATGCCGCGCTCGCGCCGCTCGATCACCTCGTCTGCTTCGCGCTCAAGGCCAACTCCAATCTCGCCGTGCTCCGCACAATCGTGAATCTCGGCGGCGGCTTCGACACGGTGAGCGAGGGGGAATTGCGCCGCGTGAAGGCGGCGGGCGGCGATTTGCGCAAGTGCGTCTTCGCCGGCGTGGGCAAGACCGAGTGCGAGATCGAGTTCGCCCTGCGCGCGGGAATTTACTGCTTCAACGCCGAGAGCGAGCCGGAGCTGCGGCGCATCAACAAAGTCGCGGCGCGGCTGAAAAAAATCGCGCCCGTCGCCGTGCGCGTGAACCCGAACATTGACGCGCACACGCACGCGAAGATCACGACCGGCACCTACGAAAACAAATTCGGCATCGCCTTCGAGCAGGTCGAAGGCGTGTATGCGCGCGCGAGCAGGTTGAAGAATCTCCGCCTGCGCGGCCTCCAAATGCACATCGGTTCGCAGCTCACCGAGGTGAAGCCATTCGAGTTGGCGGTGAAGAAGGTGCTGCCGCTCGTCACGAAGCTCGCGAGGAAATATGACTTCGAGTTCTTCAGCATCGGCGGCGGGCTGGGCATCGTCTATGACCCGGCGCTCGACAGCGGTGACGCGAAGTGGTGGGAGCAGCCGAAGGCGAAGAAAATTCTCACGCCGCAAAGTTACGCGAACACGCTTGTGCCTTTGCTCAAGCCGCTCGGGCTGAAAATCCTGATGGAGCCGGGCCGTTTCATCTGTGGCAACGCGGGCATCCTCGTGACGCGCGTGGAATACGTGAAGCGCACGGGCAAAAAGAATTTCGTGATCGTGGACGCCGCGATGAACGATCTCATCCGCCCGGCGTTCTATGACTCGTATCACCAGATCGTGCCGCTGACGAAGCAGGGCGGCGCGCCCGTTTCCTCCGACGTGGTCGGCCCCATCTGCGAGTCGGGCGATTATTTCTGCAAGAACCGCCCGCTGCCGAAGGTGGGCGAGGGCGATCACCTCGCGCTGCTCAGCGCGGGGGCCTACGGCTTCGTGATGGCGTCGAACTACAACACGCGCGCGCAGGCGGCCGAAGTGTTGGTGAGCGGAAACAAATCCGCCGTGGTGCGCGCGCGGCAAGAACTGCCCGAGTTGTGGGCGGGCGAGTCGGTGCCGAAGTGGCTGAAGTAGAACCTGACCGCGTCCCGCGCCTTTTCGGGGACGTGCGTGCATCCTTGCCACGTGCCGCGGCGCGTGAGAATTTCCCGGCGCTGTTATGCCTGAGCACCCGTCCAGCGATTTCCTCCACGACGAGCAATACATCCAGGTGTTGCGCGGCATCCTCGAGGGCAGCCCGGATTTCATCGCCGCGGTGGACATGAACCTGCGGTTCACCGCGTTCAACCGCGCGTTCCGGGAGGAGTTCAAGAAAGTGTTTCACAAGGACGTCACCGTCGGCGCCAGCCTGCCCGAACTGCTGGAGCACCTGCCGGAGGAACGCGACCGGCTGGTGCCGCTGTGGCAGCGGGCGCTGGCCGGCGAGCAGTTCACCGACGAACGCGAACTCGGCGCGGACTCCGGCTTCCGCCGCGTCTACGAAGTCTTCTACAACCCGCTCACGGACTGGCTCGGCCGGCAACTGGGTGCCGCGGTGCGGGCGCGCGACGTGACGGACCGTCGCCGCACGGAGGACCAGATGCGGCTGGCGGAGGAACGCTACCGGAGCATTTACGAAAATGTCTCGGAGGGAATTTTCCAGACGACG
This sequence comes from Verrucomicrobiota bacterium, assembly GCA_016199935.1. GTDB lineage: Bacteria > Verrucomicrobiota > Verrucomicrobiia > Limisphaerales > JACQFS01 > JACQFS01. The sequence continues at coordinate 25,340 of JACQFS010000066.1, read as the reverse complement.
CCCGACGGGCGCTATCTCACGGCGAACGACACGCTGGCGCAAATCTACGGCTACGAGACGGCGCAGGAATTGAAGTCCGCCGTGCGCAGCATCGAGGCGCAGCTCTACGTGGACGACGACCGGCGCACGGAGTTCGCGCGGCTGATGGCGGAGCATGACCGCATCAACGACTTCGAGTCGGAAATCTTCCGCAAGGACGGCAGCAAAATCTGGATCGCGGAGAACGCCCACGCCGTGCGTGACGCCGGCGGGCGGCTGCTCTACTACGAGGGCACGGTGCAGGACGTCACCGCGCGCAAACGCTACGAGATCGCGCTGCGCGAGTCGGAGCTGCTTTATCACTCGCTGGTCGAGAGCCTGCCGGTGAACATTTTCCGGAAGGACACCGAGGAGCGGTTCACGTTCGCCAACCAGCGGTTCTGCACGATCCTCGGGCGGTCGCTTGAGGACATCCTCGGCAAGACGGATTTCGATTTTTTCCCCGCGGAGCTGGCGAAGAAATACCAGGCGGACGACCGGCGCGTGATGGAGACGCGGCAGGCGTTCGAGACGGTCGAGGAATACGAGGCTCCCGACGGCGGCAAACGCCACGTCCACGTGCTGAAGACGCCGCTCGTGGATTCGGCCAGCCGCGTCATCGGCATCCAGGGATTGTTCTGGGACGAGACGGAACGCAAGCAGATGGAGCAGGCGCTGGCGCACGAGCGCGACCTGTTGAGCGCGCTGCTCGGCAACGTGCCCGACCGCATTTACTTCAAGGACACGAGCTCGCGATTCATCCGCTGCAGTCTCGCGATGGTGAAACGGCTCGGCGTCAACAGCGAGGAAGACCTCATCGGCAAGGATGATTTCGCCGTTCATCCGGCGGCGGACGCGCAGCGATTCCGCGAAGACGAGCAGTTCATCATGACGACCGGCCACGCCATCGTGAACAAGGCCGAGCGCCAGACCGGCTCGCACGGCGAGGAGTTGTGGGCGTCCGTCACGAAAGTGCCGATGCGCAACCGTGCCTGCGAAGTCATCGGACTCATCGGCATCTCGCGCGACATCACCGAACTCAAGCGCATCGAGGGCGAACTCCAGGTCACGCGCGACGCGGCGCTGGAGATGGCGCGGCAGAAGTCGCAGTTCCTTGCGACCATGAGCCACGAGATCCGCACGCCGATGAACGGCATCCAGGGGATGGTGGACCTGCTGCTCGACACGCGCCTCAGCGCCAAGCAGCGCGACTTCGCCCAGACCATCCGCGTCAGCACCGAGGCGCTGCTGACGATCATCAACGACATCCTCGACTTCTCAAAAATCGAGGCGGGCAAACTCACCTTCGACTCGGTGGAGTTCGACCTCCGCGACGCGGTCGAGACGACCATCGAACTGCTCGCCGGCCGGGCGCAGACGAAGGGCATCGAGGTCATGAGCCTCATTCTGCCTGACGTGCCGACGGCCGTGCGCGCCGACCCCGGCCGGTTCCGGCAGGTGCTCACCAACCTCGTCGGCAACGCCGTGAAGTTCACCGAGCAGGGCGAGGTCGTCGTGCGCGTGGAGAAGGAAGGCGAAAACGGCGACGAGGTCACACTGCGTTTCACCGTGAGCGACACCGGCATCGGCGTGACGCCCGAGGCGCAGGCGAAAATTTTCCAAAGCTTCACGCAGGCCGACGGCTCGATGGCGCGGCGTTACGGCGGCACGGGCCTCGGGCTGTCCATTTCCAAACAACTCGTCGAGTTGATGCGCGGCAAGATCGGCATCGAGAGCACGCCGGGCGACGGCTCGACCTTCTGGTTCACGCTGCCGTTCAAGACGCTGCCCGCGGCACCGCTTTCCGTGCCGGCGCTGGCGTCGCAGCGCGTGCTCGCGGTGGACGACAACCACACGCACGCGCTCTGCCTGCGCGACACGCTGGCCGGGTTGCAGATGTCCGCCGAGGCCGTCAACTCCGCCACCGTCGCGCTCGCCGCGCTGCGCCGCGCGGCGGCGGAGGGAAATCCGTTCCGGCTCGTCCTGGCCGACGCGCAGATGCCCGACACCGACGGCCTCGCGTTGGCCGCCGCGATCAAGGCGGACGAAAACCTGCGCGCCACCGAGGTCATCCTGCTCACGTCGCTCGATGAAAAGACCGAAGGCCCGGGCGAAGCCGCCGTCGCCGCAAAGCTCGCGAAGCCAGTCCGCCTCAGGCGGCTCGTCAGTTGCCTGACCGCCGTGCTACTGGGCGAGCGGACCGACCGCACGGAACAACCGGCCGCGTTCGACACGCAGGTCACCGTCGTTTCACCGGGGCGCGCGCTGCGCATCCTGCTCGCCGAGGACAACGCGGTGAACCGCAAGGTCGCGCTGCGGCAGTTGGAAAAGCTCGGCCTCACCGCCGACAACGCGACCAACGGCAACGAAGCGCTCGCCGCGCTCGCGCAGAAGCAATACGACGTGGTGCTGATGGACTGCCAGATGCCCGACCTCGACGGCTACCAGACCACGCGCCTGATCCGCCAGCGCGAGGCCCAGGCCGGGCCGGGCGCGCGACGCGTTTACATCATCGCAATGACGGCCAATGCGTTGATGGGCGACCGCGAGGAATGCATCGGTGCCGGGATGGACGACTACATTGTCAAACCCGTCGAGGTGGCGAAACTCCGTGCGGCGCTCACCCGCAGCGGCGAACACGTCTCCGCGCAAGTCGCCACGGCGGCTTCCCACGCCATCGCCGCGACCGCCGAAATAATCGCGCCGGCCGCCATGGAGCCGGTTGACCACGCCGTGCTCGCGAACCTCGGCGACCTCCACGACCCCGCGCAGGCGCCGCTGGTCATCGAGCTGATTGACCTGTTTCTGGAAGACGCACCGTCACAAATCGGGAAAATCACCGCGGCCGTCGAGGCGGGCGACCGGGACAAACTGCGGCTGGCCGCGCACACGCTCAAGGGCAGCGCGACCAACATGGGCGCCCGGGCGCTGGCGGCCGTGTGCCTCAAACTGGAGCAGGGGCTCCGGGAGAATTCTCAAATGTCGGAACGCGACCTGCTCACGCAGTTGGCCGCAGAGTTAGAACGTGCGCGCGCCGCCTTGGAGGCCTTGAAGGCCACGGCCCGCCGCTGACCGCTCCGCGGCCGCGCATGAATTCGCCCGCAACCGGGGCTGGCCCCCGCATCTTGCTAGTTGATGACGATCTGGAAGTGAAGGACCTCATGGCCGTTCACCTCCAGGCCGATGGCGTGCAACTCACCCAGGTCACCACCGCCGCCGACGCGCTCGCCACCGCGGCGGAAAATCCGTTCGACCTCGTCCTGCTGGACCTTCGCCTGCCGGACTCCGATGGCTTCACCGTGCTGGAAAAAATTCGCGCCCACGCCGACCTCGCGCACCTGCCCGTGATCGTGCTGACCGCGTGCTCCGACGTGGAGGCGAAAATTCGCGGGTTCGAAATGGGCGCGACGGATTACATCACCAAGCCGTTTCAAATGGGCGAACTCAGCGCGCGCGTGCGCGCCGTGGTGCGCCAGAAGCGGCTGCAGGACGAATTGGAAAAGGCCAACCGCGAGCTGGACGCCGCGCGCATCACCGCCGAGGGCGCGACCCGGGCGAAGTCGCAGTTCCTCGCGAACATGAGCCACGAGATCCGCACGCCGATGAACGCGGTGATCGGCATGACGACACTGCTGGGCGAGACGGAACTCATCCCGGCGCAACGCGAGTTGCTCGACACGATTCGCACCAGCGGCGAGCAGTTGCTCTCGCTGATCAACGACGTGCTGGATTTTTCCAAGATCGAGTCCTCCAAGATGGATCTGGAGGACCGCCCCTTCGACGTGCGCAAGTGCGTCGAGGAAGCGCTCGACCTGCTCGCGGCTCGGGCCGGCGAGAAACAATTGGACCTCGCGTGCGATGCCGACGACGGCGTGCCGACGATGGTGCGCGGCGATGTCACGCGGCTGCGGCAGGTGCTGGTGAACCTCGTCAGCAACGCGATCAAGTTCACGGCCGCCGGCGAGGTCGTCGTGCGCGTCGGCGTGGACGCCGACGGCTCCCGCGGAGCGAAGCTGCCGTTGCACTTTCAGATCCGCGACACGGGCATCGGCATTGCCGCGGAGAAGATTGAAAAATTGTTCCAGGCGTTCTGCCAGGCCGACGCGTCGGTCGCGCGCGAGTTCGGCGGCACCGGCCTGGGCCTGACGATTTCCAAACGGCTGGTCGAGCTGATGGGCGGGCGGCTGTGGCTGGAGAGCGAAGTCGGCAAGGGGACGACGTTTCATTTCACCGTGCTCCTAGAGGTCGCGCCCGCGCCGGACGCCGAGGCGACGGAGCCCACGGCCTTGCGCGGTTCGCGGTTGCTGGTGGTCGAAGATCACGAGACGTCCCGCCGGTTGCTCGCGAACGCCGCACGCAAATGGGGCATGGAGGTCGCCGCCGTCGCCAACGCCGAGGAGGCCGTGAAGTGGTTTCAGCAGGGCGGCGCGGCGGACTTCGCGCTTGTGGATTTGTCGCTGCCAAAAACCAACGGCCGCCATCTCGCGACGGAAATCCGCACCATGCTCGGCGAGCGCGCCCCGCAGATGGTCCTGCTCTCGCATCTCGACGCGGTGAGCCAGAAGAACGAGTGCAAGTCCGGCCCGTTCGCCGCGCGGCTGTTCAAGCCGGTCAAGCCGGCGCAGGCGCTCCACGCGCTTTTGCAACTCAAGCAGGGCACCCAGGACCAGCCGGTCGCCGCCGCGGCCCCGGCCAGGGCCGCGAACAATCTCGCCGAGCGCCTGCCGTTGAAAATCCTCCTCGTGGACGACAACGCCATCAACCTGACCGTCGGCACCAAGATGCTTCAGCGCGTCGGTTACGAACCGCACCGCGTCTTGAACGGCCAGGAAGCCGTGGACGCCACCGGGCGCGAGACCTACGACATCGTCTTCATGGACGTGCAGATGCCGGTGATGGACGGCTTCACGGCCACGCGCGTGCTTTGCGAAAAGTTTCCGCGCGAGCAGCGGCCGATCATCATCGCGATGACCGCGAACTCGATGGTGGGCGACCGGGAGAAGTGTCTCGCCGCCGGGATGGACGACTATCTGGCCAAGCCGCTCCGGCCGGAGACGCTCGGGGCGATGCTGGAAAAGTGGGGTGCGTTTTTGGGGCAGCGGAAAAGCGCGCCCGTCGCCCAGCCGAGCGCCCCGGCGCAACCCGCGACCCCGGCGGCAGCCGCCAGCGCGCCCGCCGCCAATGGCAATGAAGCTGCTCCCGTGGACATGGACCGTTTGGATTATTTCACCGGCGGAAGCGCCGACGGCCTGAAAGACATTGTGGACGTCTGGTTCAAACAAACCGAGAAACAGCTCGAGCAAATCGCCTCGGCCATCGAACGGCAGGCGGCGCCGGAAATCCGTTCCGTCGCCCACGGCTCCGTGGGCGCGAGCGCGACGTGCGGCATGAACGCCATCGTCCCCCAGTTGCGCGAGTTGGAACGCCAGGGCAAGGAGAACGACCTCGCCGGCGCGCCCAAGATGCTCGAATCCGCCTACGCCTCGCTCGAAACGATCCGCACCTTTCTCGCCAGCAAGATGACGCCGACGAAAAACAACTGAGTCACCCAACCCAATTATCACCGTGAAAAAACTCCTCATCATCGAAGACGATCCGATCGTCGCCAACCTCTACCGCGGCGTGTTTGAAAAGAACGGCTTCAAGGTCGAGACCTGCGCCAGCGGCCAGGACGGGTTCTTCAAGATCCACGAGCATCATCCCGACATCGTGCTGCTCGATCTCATGCTGCCGGTCATCAACGGCGTGGAAATCCTGAAGAAGATCCGCGCGCAAAAATCGTTCGAGAAACTCCCGATCGTCGTCTTCACCAACGCGTATCTGCCCGACATGGTGCAGGACGCGCTCAAGGCCGGCGCCCAGCAGGTCTTCAACAAGGCCACCGTCAATCCGCGCGAACTCGTCGAGGCCATCTCCAACGTCATCGCCGCCGGCGTGCAGCCGCGGCCCGACGACGCCGGCAAGCCCGGCAGCACGCCGGCACCCGCGCCCGTGAGCTCGCAGACTTCGTTCATCCAGAAGCTGCCCATCGGCAAAGACGACCCGCGCACCTTTCCCGAAGTCGCGCCGGAACTGGTCAACAATCTCCGCCAGTCGCTCCAGAGCCTCGTCAAGACTGACGACGAGACCACGCGCGTCAACCAGCTCGACGACATTTACCGCCGCGTTCACGGCCTCACCGGCGCCGCCGCCGTCGCGGGACTGCGCAGCCTCGCGCAGCTCTCCTCCGCGCTGGAGGCTTTGCTCAAGGAACTGCACGACAAGCCCAAGAGCATCAACTCTTCGACGCTGCGAACGCTGGCCAACTCGATGGATTTCCTCGGCGCGATGGCCACCGCCGACAACACGCCGGTGGACGTCAAGCCCGTGAGCGTCCTCGTGGTGGACGATGAGTTCATCTCGCGCAAGGCGCTCGTGCTCGCGCTCGAACGCGCCGGCCTGCGCCCGATCAGCGTCCCCGACGCGCACCTCGCCAACGCGCTGATCCACGACAACCAGTTTGACCTCGTCATCCTCGACGTGGACATGCCGGAGCTCAACGGCTACGACCTTTGCGCCAAGATTCGCGCGCTCCCGAACTACCGCGCCACGCCCGTGATTTTCGTCACGAGCATGAGCGACTTCGACAGCCGCGCGAAATCCAGCGTCAGCGGAGGAAATGACTTCATCGCCAAGCCGTTCCTCTTCATGGAACTCAACGTCAAGGTGCTCACCTACGTTTTCAAAAACCGCCTCCAGCCGATTGTGCCGCCGCCGCAGTCAGCGCCGGCCCCCGTCGCCGCCGCGCCCGCGCCCCAGCCGCAGCCGGCCTGAGGGTTTTTGACATCCCCCGCCCTGCCCTCTAGCCTCCGCGCATGGAACCGCTCCATGCGCCGTGGCGCATCGAATACATTCTCGGAAACAAGGAAAATCCCGTCAGCGGCTCGCTGTTCGCGGACATCGCGAACGCGAGCGACGACGAGGCGAACTACGTGGTCGCCCGCGAGCGGAGCTGCTTCGCGCTCCTCAACCGCTACCCTTACAACGGCGGCCACCTCCTGGTTGTGCCCTACAAGCACGTGCCGGACTTCGACGGACTGACCGAGGAGGAAATGCTGGACCTGATGAAGCTCGTGCGCCGCTGCCAGCACGCATTGCGCGACACGATGAGGCCGGACGGTTTCAACATTGGCGTGAACCTCGGCAGGTGCGCCGGCGCCGGCATCCGCGAGCACCTGCACATCCACATCGTCCCGCGCTGGGACGGCGACACGAACTTCATGCCCGTGCTGGCGAACACGAGCGTCGTCCCCGAGGCGATGAAGGAAACGGCGGCGAAGCTGAGGGCCGCGCTCGCGAAATGAATTACGGATTACTCCTTACTCATTATGCCGCGAAACGAGTAAGGAGTAATCCGTAACCAACCGCAATGACCTCCGAGACCCTCCACTTCGAAAACGCCCGCGTGGCGCAGCAGTTGTTCAACAACGACCCGCACAACCTCGCCACGCTCGAAGAACGCCTCGCCGTGAAGGCCACCTCGCGCGACGGTTGGATCAAACTCGAGGGCGACCAGGAAGCGGTCGGGCGCGCCAAGCATTTGTTCCATTTGCTCGAGGGCTCGCTCAAGGCCGGCCAACCGGTGCGCAACCGCGAGTTCATCGCCGCGTTGAACGTCGTGAAAGATGAGGGCGTGGAGGCGCTCAAGGGGCTGTTCGCCGAGCGCATCCTCACTTCGCCGCGCAAGTCCACGGTCACGCCCAAGACCACCGGCCAGAAAAAATACGTCGAGGCCATCCGCCAGCACGACATCACCTTCGGCATCGGCCCCGCCGGCACGGGCAAGACCTACCTCGCGATGGCGATGGCCGTCGCCGCGCTGCGCGAGGAGAAAGTCGCGCGGATCATCCTCACGCGACCCGCCGTCGAGGCCGGCGAGGCGCTGGGATTTTTGCCCGGCGATCTGTCCGAGAAGCTCGCGCCGTATCTGCGCCCGTTGCACGACGCGCTCATGGACATGCTCCCGCCCGAGGACATCGAGAAATACATGGAGCGCGCCGTGATCGAGATCGCGCCGCTCGCCTACATGCGCGGCCGCACGCTCAATCACGCCTTCATCATTCTCGACGAGGCACAGAACACGACCGCCGAGCAGATGTTCATGTTCCTCACCCGCCTCGGCCACGGCAGCACGGCCGTCATCACCGGCGACCCGACGCAGATTGACCTGCCGGCGAACAAGCACAGCGGCATCCTCGAAGCGCGGCAAATCCTGCATGACGTGGAGGGCATCGCGCTCATCGAGTTCACCAAGCGCGACGTGGTGCGCCACCCGCTCGTGAAGCGCATCATCCACGCCTACGAGGAGCGCCGCGTGCCGCGGAAACATGAGTGAGCTGCTCATCCGCAACCGCCAGCGCGTCCGCGCGGTGAACGTCCCCCTGCTCCGCCGCCTCACGCGCGCCGTGCTCGCCGCGCAACCGGCCCTCAAAGAATACGAACTCGGCATCCACCTGGTGGGCGCGAAGGAAATGGCCGAGGTGAACTGGAACTTCCTCCGCCATGCCGGGTCCACCGACATCATCACGTTCGACCACGCCGACTCGAAACTCGAAACCCGAAACCAGCAACTTGGATCGCTCCACGGCGAACTCTTCATCTGCCTCGACGAGGCCGTGAAACAGGCACGCCGATTCCGCACCACCTGGCCGCGCGAACTCGCCCGCTACGTCATCCACGGCATCCTCCACCTGCGCGGCCACGATGACCGCACCGCCGCCAAACGCCGCGCGATGAAGCGCGAGGAAAACCGTTTGCTCCGCGAAATGAGCGCCTGCTTCCCCTTGAGCCGGCTGGCGCGCACCACTAAGGTCGCGCCATGAAAAAGAGCCTGCTCGCCCGCTGGCGCTCGAGTTTTTTCACCGGCCTCGCCGTCGTGCTGCCGGTGGTCATTTCCGTTGGCATCCTCGTCTGGCTCTTCGGCACCGTCGCCAATTTCACGGACAAGCTCCTCTTTTTCCTCCCGCGCGAGTTAACGCACGCTGACGACGGCAAGGGCGGGCTGTTGTGGCATTGGAGTCTGTTCGCCTTCGTCTTCGCGGTGGTCGTCGTCACGCTCACCGGCCAGCTCGCGCGCATTTACATCGGCAGGCGGCTCATCGCTTACGCCGATCAGTTGCTGTTGCACGTGCCGCTGCTCAATAAAATTTACGGCACCATCAAACAGGTGAACGAGGCGTTCGGCTCAGGGAGCAAGTCGTCGTTCAAGCAGGTCGTGCTCGTGGAGTTCCCGCGCGACGGCGTGTGGTCGCTCGGCTTCATCACCGGCGAGCAAAACCAGGAAGTGCAGGCGAAGACGAAGGAAAAAGTCGTGGCCATCTTCGTGCCGACCACACCGAACCCCACCAGCGGCTACCTCATCCTCGTGCCGGAAGACAAGGTGACCAAGCTCGACATGTCCGTGGCCGACGGCATCAAGTTCGTCATCAGCCTCGGCGCCGTGTCGCCGGAGTATTCAGGTTCCCTGCCCCCTGCCCCACGCCTCCTGCCCTAACAATGGACGACCGCGCCACCGGCATCATCCTGCGCACCCGTCCGCTCACGGAGACGAGCCTCATCGTCCACTGGCTCACGCGCGAACACGGCCGCGTGGCAACCGTGGCCAAGGGCGCACGCCGTCCCAAGTCGCCGTTCCGTGGCAAGCTCGACCTGTTTTACCTCGGCGACTTCAGCTACGCCCGCAGCCGCCGCTCGGACTTGCACACGCTCCGCGAAATTGTGCTGCACGAGACGCACTCCGGCCTGCGCCGCGAACTCGCCTCGCTCCAGCAGGCCTCCTACGCCACCGCCTTCATCGAGCAGACCACCGAGACGGAATCTCCGGTGCCGGAGCTGTTCGACCTGTGTGAAAGTTTTCTCCGTCACCTCAACCAAACCGCGCCGCGTTCGTTGAACATCTTCGCGTTCGAGATGAAAGCCCTGCGCGAACTCGGCCTCGAACCGGACATCTACGACTCGAAGCACAGCGAAGGCTCACGCGCGTTGCTGCGCAAGCTGACGGAGGAGGATTGGCCGGTGATCTCCGAGCTTCAGGCGAGCGACATGGAGTTGCGCGAGGTGCAGCAGTTCCTGCACGGATTCCTGATATATCACCTCGGGAAATTTCCCACTGGAAGGAGTGAAGCGGCGGCGTCCGGCTAGTGCGATTACTTATCCGTCTTCGGGCGGAAGGAGATCATCTAAGTTGGAAACGAGCAGCAATTCGTCAATCTTGGCCTTCGGCAATTGGAACCACTCGCCTCTAACTCGATGATCCTTAAATTTCTCGTGCAAGAGCCTCTCGACTTCCGAGGCTCTTGTGCTTTTCCAAACCTTGACGACTGTTAATTCAAAGGGCGTGCTCGTTCTCATGCTCCTCAGCCGCCTTAACACATCCAAAGCAATCCCAATTTTGAAGAAATTATTCCCCTCAATAAGATAAACAGATTGAAGAGGCCGATAGATTTTGTCTTCGGCGGTGCCTGCTTGAGGATGCACTACGGATTTCGGAGTTTTCGGAAGCTCGACAGATTTTGAAGGACTACCTGCCACCTCCAATTGCATTTTGCGATAGGCTTTCTGACCCAGTTCCCGCCTCAACTGGCACAGGTTAATCTCCGGGCAAACCTTATGGCTGAACTCCTTTACACTGGCACGGCTTTCAATGCTCTGAAAAAACTGAAACGGATTCTTTTCTAGTTCGTTAAGTTGCAAAGTCCCCGCGTCATTTTGAGGTCGGTGAAAAGATGCGCATTCTGGGCAAAGGAACAGGTCGTCCACGTAAATACGCTTCAAAACCATGTTCAACACTTCCCGGATAGTCCCACCGGCCTCAGCCATCGGCCACCCGAAACTCAAGCACTCGGCTAAATTCAACTCCTTTGGCCATCCGACAGAGTCATGTCCTCGCCAGGAGGTAAGTTTTCCGTCTCGACCAAGAGAGTAAGTAATTTCATGAACATGGCTACGGGCGAACCTGCGATAAACAAGCTCGTAAAATCGCTCCTTCGATTCCTCGCCTTGAAGAATTTGCAAATTCAGCGGCACTGTTATTAGACGTTTGGAAAAAAGTAATGGGCGGCAATTCGTTAAGGCACGGTGGTCAAACGCGAACTACACTGCTGCGACCTCTTTGTCATCCGGCTCCACCCACTTGTTGTGTTCCTTGATGAGGTCCACGAGGCGGTCCACGGCCTCGGCTTCGGGGATGTTGAACTTCACCGGCTTCTTGCCGACGTAGAGGTTGATTTTGTTCGGCGCGCCGCCCACGTAGCCGAAGTCGGCGTCGGCCATTTCGCCGGGGCCGTTCACGATGCAGCCCATGATCGCAATCTTCACGCCCTTGAGGTGCTCGGTGCGCGTCTTGATGCGCGCGGTGACGGTCTGGAGGTTGAAGAGCGTGCGACCGCAGCTCGGGCACGCCACGTAATCGGTCTTGAAGGAGCGGCAACCCGCGGCCTGCAAAATATTGTAAGCCAGCCGCAGGCTCTGGCCCGCGCCCGATTCGCCGCGCACGAGAATCGCATCGCCAATGCCATCGGCGAGGAGCGAGCCGATGTTCACCGCGGCACGGAGGAGCGCGACTTCGGGTGAGAGCGGCACCGGCTCAAAGTTCAGGCAGTCCTTCAGCAGAATCGGATTGCCGCGGCCGAGGCGCTTGAGTTTCGCCGCGAGAATCCGGAACGCGGTGATCGGCGGAAGCTGCACGCCATCCTTCACGGTCACGAGCTGCGTGTCGCAGTTGATGTCCTCGATGCGGAGATCCTGCGTCGGGTCGAGTTCGAGGAGGCTGAGGTCTTCGTAAATTCCCTCAGGCTTCACGTCGGCTTTCGGCGAAATCTTCGGCGCGACTTTGTCGAACGTCGCGCGCGTCACCACGACGCGGACAGTTTGTTCGCCGCCGCACTTCGCGGTGTCGCTGAGTTCAATCTCCGGCGCCTCGCGCCGCTCATAGTGAAACGGGTCATAACCCAGATCGGCCTGCGATTTGAAACCGCTCACCGAAGACTTGGTATTCGCGAGCACCGGAATCTGCTCCAGCAAATCATTGCACACCGCGATCTCGCGCGGGCTGTCCTCCGTGAGCGAGACGCGGATGGTGTCGCCAAGCCCGTCGCACAGCAGCGAGCCGATGCCGATGGCGGACTTGATGCGGCCGTCCTCGCCCTCGCCCGCCTCGGTGACGCCGAGGTGGATCGGGTAATTCCAATCCGGCCCCTCCTGCTCCAATCGCGCGACGAGCAGGCGGTAGCACTCGATCATCACCTTCGGGTTCGACGACTTCATCGAGAACTTGAAGTTGTGGAAATCATTCGCACGAGCGATGCGGGCGAACTCCAGCGCGCTCTCGACCATGCCGAGCGGCGAATCGCCGTAGCGGTTCATGATGCGGTCGGAGAGCGAGCCGTGATTCGTGCCGATGCGCATCGCGCGACCGAGCTTTTTGCAGAGGTGCACGAGCGGCGTGAACTTTTCCTCGATGCGTTTGATTTCCTCGGCATACGCGGCGTCGGTGTATTCCTTCACCGCGAATTTTTTCGAGTCGGCGAAGTTGCCGGGATTGATGCGCACCATCTCGACCCACTTCGCGGATTCCATCGCGGCGTCAGGCTTGAAATGGATGTCTGCCACGATGGGCACGTGGCAGCCGCGCGCGCGAAGTTCGCGGACGATGTTCTCCAAATTCGCCGCGTCCTTCACCGTGGGCGCGGTGATGCGGACGATCTGGCAGCCGACGGCGACGAGTTCGAGCGTCTGCTTCACGGACTCGGCGGTGTCCATCGTGTCGCACGTGAGCATGGACTGCTTCACGACGGGATGGGTGCCGCCGATGATGACGCCGCCGCGCGCGGGATCGCCCACGACGAGCTCGCGCGTGAGGCGGCGGTGAAAGACGAACGGATTTTCGCAGTAACGCATGGCTTTCAATCGAAACGGGGCGCGAATTTTTTCACGGAGCAAAGACGATGGGTTCCGCTTCCTTCCGATCCCGGCGCGCGCTGCGCACCCAGTCGCCGGTGTCGAAGAAGGCGATGAAGAGCATGAAGGTGATGAGCGCGACGGCGAAGGCGGTCTGGATGTATTGCAAAACCTTGCCGCTCGCCGGGCGGCGGCGGACGGCCTCGATCAGCGCGAGGGTGATGTGGCCGCCGTCGAGCACGGGCAGCGGGAGCATATTGAGCATCGCCAGGTTCACGTTCATCACCACGCTGAACCACAGCGCGAGCCGCCAGCCGTGCTCGTTCTGGAACAGCCCGGAGTAAACGCGGAAAATCATGATGGCCCCGCCAAGTTGCTGCACGCCGATGTCGGACTTGGGCGCGAAGATCGCGCCGAGGGTCGCGATGATCTGACTGACCCCGGCCTTGATCTGGACCGACGGACTCGGGTGACTCATCACGATGTTCGTGTTGCCCAGCCAGCTCAGGATGCCAAAGGAGGGCTTGCTGCCGGCGGGACTGAGAGGCCGGGCCGGCGTGAGGTCCTGCTTTATCTCCTCCTTGCCCCGTCGGATGGTGAACGTCACCGCCGTCGGCGCGCCGTTGGTCATCGCCTCGGCGACGCTGAGCACTGGTTGGGCGTTGAAGATTTTTTCCGAGTTCAACGCGAGGATCTCGTCGCCCGCGCGCAGGCCGGCCTTGGCCGCCGGACTGTTGGTCGCGATTTCATACACGATCACCGGATGCGCCGAGCCGATGAGAATCTGCCGGAGCGCCTTGCGCTCATACCATTTCGTCGGGCGCTTGTAGGGCACGGGGTAGGCCATCGCCTCCCTGCCGTCGCGGAGATATTTGACCGCGATGTTCGTCCCGGTGCTCGTGACCACGCGCCAGGTGATGCTGGCCTGCGACGGCGGCGCGAAGGCGGTGACCTTCTCCCCGTCCACCTCGGTGATGAGATCGCCGGGACGCAGGCCGGATTTCCACGCCGGCCCGCCCGGCTCGACCCAGCCGACGACGGTGGAATCTTCCGACGCGCTGAGCTCCGGCTTGCCGACCTGCCACACGATGACCGCGAACGCGACGGCCAGGAGAAAGCTGAACAGCGGTCCGGCAAACGCGACGATGATCTTGTCGGCGGCGGAGATCGGCGGGAGCGGCTCCTTGTCGTTTTCTTCGCTTTTGCCTTCGATCACATCCATCGGGGCCATCTGCGGAAGCGAGACGTAGCCGCCGGCGGGAATCCAGCCGAGGGCGAACTCGACGCCGTTGCGCGTGGTTTTGAAAATCGGTTTGCCGAACCAGATGGCGAAGCGCTCGACCTTCAGCCCGCGCCAGCGCGCGGCAAGGTAATGGCCGAGCTCGTGGACGAAGATGAGGAGGTTGAACAGGAGGACGACCTCCAGGCTGATGAAGATGATGCGCAGTATGTCCATTTGTTGATTAACGGCCGTTCGGACGGCGTGGCGAGGAATCTAACGGCCAACTGCCGAATGGCAACCCTGTGGAATGCGATTTCAGCGCCCGGCCTCCGCGCGCGCCCACGCATCCGCCGCGATGATCTGCTCGAGCGTCGGATGCGCGGTCACGTGGTGCGCGTCCATCACGCGCTTCACGAGCGCGCTGATTTGCGGGAAAGAAATTTTCCGCTGGCAAAAAGCCTCGACGGCGACTTCGTTGGCGGCGTTGAGCACCGCCGGCAAGGTGCCGCCCACTTCGCCAGCGCGGCGCGCGAGGCCGAGCGCGGGGAAACGATCAAGGTCCGGCTCCTCGAAGGTGAGCGAGCCGTATTTCGCGAGGCTGGTCTGCACACGGTCGCTCTTCGCGCGCTCGGGATACAGCAGCGCGTATTGGATCGGCAGGCACATGTCGGGCGTGGAGAGCTGCGCGATCATCGAGCCGTCCACAAACTCCACCATCGAATGCACCACGCTCTGCGGATGCACCACCACGTCCACGCGCGCCATCTCGATGTCAAACAGCCAGCGCGCCTCGATCATCTCCAGGCCCTTGTTGAAGAGCGTGGCGGAATCAATCGTGATCTTGCGGCCCATCACCCATGACGGATGCTTGAGCGCCTTCTCGACGGTGATGTCGGCAAAGGATTCCTTCGGCCACTTCGCCCGGTCACGGAACGGCCCGCCCGACGCGGTGAGCCAGAGCTTGCGCACGGACGCGCCGGGTTTGCCATCAAGGCATTGGAAAATGGCGGAGTGCTCACTGTCCACGGCGAGGACGTTCACGCCGTGTTTGCGCGCCTCGCTCATCACCGTCTCGCCGGCCATGACGAGAATTTCCTTCGAGGCGATGGCGATGTCCTTGCCCGCGCGGATGGCAGCGAGGGCCGGCTGCAACCCCGCCGTGCCGACGATGGCGATGAGCACGATGTCGGCGTCCGGGTGCGTGGCGAGTTTGAGCAGGCCGTCGTTGCCGGCGTGGACCTCGACGGCGGTGCCGAGCGCGGACTGAAGTTCCCCCGCCTTCGCCGGGTCGGTCACGGAGATCGCCGCGGGTTTGTATTTCAAAGTCTGCTGAAGGAGCAGCTCGGAATTGTTCCCCGCCGCGAGGCCGAGGATCCGCAGGCGATCGGGCAGATCATCCGCCACCTTCAGCGTGCTGGTGCCGATGGAACCGGTGGAACCGAGGAGGACGACGTTTTTCATCGCATCAAGACGTGCCGCAGATACAGATACATGAGCGGCGCATTGAACAGGATGCTGTCGAGCAAGTCGAGCACGCCGCCGATGCCGGGAAAAAATTTACCCGAGTCTTTCACCCCCGCCTCGCGTTTGAAGAGCGACTCGATGAGGTCGCCCACCACGGCGGAGACGCTCAGGATCACGCCGAGGATCGCGGCGTGAACCAAAGTCATGCCGGCCAGATTTTTTCCGGCGAAGTGGGCGAAGGCCAGGCTGCCGCCGACGGAGAAGACGATCGCGCCACCGAAGCCCTCCCACGTTTTGGCGGGGCTGATGCGCGGGATCATCTTGTGCCGCCCGATGAGCGAGCCGGTGACATAAGCGCCCATGTCGCTAAACTTCGTCACGAGGATGAAGTAAAAAACGTAGAGGCTGCCGCTGAACTCGACGCCGTTGACGAGCGGGAAGAATTTTATTTTTTGGATGAAGTTCAGCAACCACGGCACATACATCAGACCGAAAAGCGTGGTGGAGATCGCCACGATGCCCTCGGTGTTGCGCTTGGAAACGAACTGCCGCACGCACAGGCCGAGCACGAAGATGACAAGGATGCCGGTCTCGAAATCGTTCGCCTTCGCCGCGTGGCCATAGCGGCCGTAGACGCGCTGCACGTAGAAGAACGTGCTCGCAATCATCAGCACGCCGACGGCGATGCCCGAATGGTCGAAGCACACGAGCCCGCGCTTCTCGACGAGGTTGTAAAACTCGCGCAAGCCGAGCCACGCGAGCGCGACCATGAAGCCGAGGAACAGGTAGTCCGCGATGATTTTGTGTTCGGAGAAAAGCGAGGCGAGCACCACGGTCCAGAGCACCACGGTGGAGGAGAATCGGCGGACCAGCGTGGCGAGCTTGGACGGCGGCGCGGGCGCGGGGAGAACGGGTGCGTCTGGCATGCGCGCGCAGCTTATCGGCGGGGAAAAAAGAGTGTCGAGGCTTAAGTCAGACGCCGCCGAATCTCCGGTGCCGGCTCGCGTATTCCTCGATCGCGGCGAACAACTCGGCCTTGCGGAAGTCGGGCCACAGAGTTTCGGTCACCACAAACTCCGCGTAGGAAATCTGCCAGAGCAGGAAATTGCTCACGCGCAACTCGCCGCTTGTGCGGATGAGCAGGTCGGGGTCGGGAAAGTGCCGCGTGTAGAGATGCTCGGCGATGGTGCGCTCGGTGATCTCCGCCGCCTCCAGTCGGCCGGCCTTGGCCTTGCCCGCGATGGCGCGCACGGCCTCGACGATCTCCGTCCGCGCGCCGTAGCTGAGGGCGAGGATGAGCGTGAGGCCGCTGTTCTTCGCGAGCGCGGCCTGCGTTTTCTTCAACTGCTCCTGCACGAACTCCGGCAGCCGGTAAATCTGCCCGATGACTTCGAGCTTCACGTTGTTGCGGTTCAGCTCGCCGATCTCGTTCTTCAGGAAACGCGCGAGGTATTTCATCAGTGTGTCCACCTCGTCCTTGGGGCGGTTCCAGTTCTCGACCGAGAAGGCGTAGAGCGTGAGATACTTCACGCCCACCTCGCCGCACGCGCGCACCACGGCGCGCACGGACTCGACGCCGTTGCGATGTCCCTCGACGCGCGGAAGGTGGCGCTGCTTCGCCCACCGGCCGTTGCCATCCATGATGATGGCGATGTGCGTCGGCAGATTCGCCTTCGCCTGGGGGCTGAGATGAGGAGCGGGTGTGCTCATTCGTGAATTGGTAGCAGCCGACGTAAGGAGGCTCTGATCAAATCGTCTGGCGAATAAATAGTTGGAGCCTCCTCACGTCGGCTGCTACCTCGGTTAAACAAAAATCGTCTGCTCACGCCCCGGCCCCACGGACGCAATCGCCAGCTTCGCGCCGGTCAATTCCGAGATGGCCTTGAGATACGCCTTGCACTTGGCGGGCATTTTTTTCCAATCGCGCACCTCGTGCGTCGGCGTGCGCCAGCCGGGGAACTCGGCGTAGATCGGCACGCACTGCGCGAGGTCTTCGAGATCGTTCGGCAGGTAATTGAGTTTCCGGCTGCCGACCTTGTAGCCGATGCAAACGCGGATCGTTTCCACCGTGTCGAGGCCGTCGGCGTTCGTGATGGCGAGGTCGTCAATGCCGTTGACCATCGCCGCCTGCCGCGTGACCACTGCGTCGAACCATCCGCAGCGCCGCGCGCGGCCGGTGGTCGCGCCGAACTCGCGGCCCATCGCGTGCAGCATGTCGGAAATCTCCGCGTCCTCGCTCGGGAACGGCCCCTCGCCCACGCGCGTGGTGTAGGCCTTCATCACGCCGACGACTTTGTCCATGCGATGCGGCGCGACGCCCGAGCCGGTGCAGGCGCCGCCCGCGGTGGTGTTCGACGACGTGACGAATGGATACGTGCCGTGATCAATATCGAGGAACGTCCCCTGCGCGCCCTCGAAAAGAATCGCCGCGCCGTCCTGCATCGCCTCGTGCAACTGCACGACCGTGTTGCGCACGAATGGCGCGAGTCGGTCGCCCGCTTTGCGATACGCGGCGTGGACTTCGCGGAAGTTGAGCGTCTTCGCGCCGAGCGCCTTGAGCACTTTGTTGTTCTCGGCGATCCGCGCGTGGAGTTTGACCTCGAAGCGCGCGGGATGAATGAGGTCGCACACGCGCAGGCCGACGCGCGCGACCTTGTCGCCGTAGGCGGGGCCGATGCCGCGCTTGGTGGTGCCGATTTTGTTTTTGCCCTTGGCCAACTCGCGCTGCTCGTCGAGCAGACGGTGATACGGAAAAACAAGGTGCGCCGTCTCGCTGAGCGAAAGACTTTTCGGCGAAACCTGCACGCCGAGTTTTTCGAGGCCATCGATTTCGCCGACGAGATTGATCGGGTCCACGACCACGCCGTTGCCGATGACGCACAGCTTGCCCCGGCGCAAAATGCCGGAGGGGATGAGGTGCAGCACGAACTTCTGCCCCTTCACATACACCGTGTGCCCGGCGTTGTTGCCGCCTTGCGAGCGCACGACGACGTCCGCGTTCTCCGTGAGCACGTCGATGATTTTGCCTTTACCTTCGTCGCCCCACTGGGCGCCGACCAGAATTGTGTTTGCCATAAAAACCGTGGCGCGCCGGGAAATGAAAAACCCCGAACGGTAAATTCGGGGCTGACGGCGCGATTTACCGCGAGAACGTAGGAATCACCCCCCGCCAAGTCAACGCCGGATTGGGCGGAAAAATGGTTCGCCTCCCCTCCGTCGCCTTGCCCATCATGCCGGCATGAGTCCGGTCGCCGACTACCACATGCACACGCCGCTTTGCCAGCACGCCACCGGCGAGCCGGTCGAGTATGCGGCGCACGCGCTCAAGGTGGGCCTCACCGAGATCGGTTTCAGCGATCACTCGCCGATGCGCCGCGATGATTTCGACAACTGGCGCATGCGCGACAGCCAGCTCGACGAATACGTGGAGAAAGTCCGCCGCGCCCAGCGCGAGTTTCCGCAGCTCACCATCAAGCTCGCACTCGAAGTGGATTTCCTGCCCGGCCACGAAGAGTGGATTCGCGAACTCGCCGCCCGACATCCGTGGGATTACTTCATCGGCTCGGTGCATTACGTCTCCGAGTCGTGGGACGTGGACAATCCGGCGAAGCTCTCCGAGTGGAAAAAGCGCGACCCGTGGGAGGTGTGGTCGGCTTACTTCGAGCGGCTCACGGCGGCGGCGGAGTCGGGCCTGTTTGAAATCATCGGCCACGCGGACTTGCCGAAGAAATTTTGCTTTTATCCGAAGCAGGACTGCGCGCCGCTGTTCGAGCGCTTCCTGCGCGCGGCCAAAAAATCCGGCGTGGCCTTTGAGCTGAACACCTCCGGCCTGCGCAAGGAGTGCAAAGAAATTTATCCGAGCCCGAAGTTCGTGCGCCTCGCCGCGCAACACGGCGTGCCCATCACCTTCGGATCGGATTCGCACGAGCCGACCGACGTGGGCCGGGATTTCGAGGCCGCGCGCGCGCTGGCGCACAGCGCGGGCTACACGGAGACGTGCCGGTTCACGCAGCGGAAGCGGACGGCAATAAAGTTTTAGGAGCGGCCCGGGAACGGCTGGTTACTTGCCGATGCCCCGCTCGCTGCTGCGGATGAACTGCACGAGGTGCTGCACTTCGGGAAGTTGCGCGACCTCCGCCTCCACCTTCGTCAGCGCGTTGGACATTTTCAGCCCCTCGCGAAACAGAATCCGATACGCCTGCTTGAGCGCGGCCTGCGCCTCCTCGGACACGCCGTGGCGTTCGAGGCCGATCTTGTTGAGCGCGCGCACCTCGGAGGGATTGCCCTCGGTGATGATGAAGGGCGGGCAATCCTGCGTGATCCGTGAACATCCGCCGGTGATCGCGAGCCGGCCCACGCGGCAGAACTGATGCACCGCCGTGAACCCGCTGAGAATGGCGTGATCCTCGATCACCACGTGCCCGGCGAGTCCCGCGTAGCCGGAGAGGATCACGTGGTTGTGCAGCACGCAGTCGTGCGCCACGTGCGCGTGGATGAGCAGGAGGTTGTGCGAACCGATGACCGTCGCGGCACCGTCGCTCGTCGCGCGATGGACGGTGACGTGTTCACGGAAAACATTGTCGTCGCCGGCGCGGACCCAGGTGGTGCCGCCCTTCCATTTCAAATCCTGCGTCTTCCCGCCGAGGCACGCGAAGGGGAAGACCTCGTTGCGCTGGCCGAGGACGGTGTGGCTTTCGATGACGACGTGGCTGTGCAGTTTGCAGCCCGCGCCCATGACGGATTGCTCACCGACGACGCAGTAGGGACCGACCTCGCAGCCGTCGGCGATCTGGGCAGTGGGATGAATGACCGCGGTGGGGTGAATCGTGGCACTCATTCGCCATCAATCAGCATGAACGTCACGTTCGCCTCACTCACCGGCTCGCCGGCCACCGAGCACACGCCCTTGGCCTTGCCGATCTTGCCGCGCATCTTCGTCAGCTCCACGTCAATCGTCAGCGTGTCGCCCGGCCGCACGGGCTTGCGCCACTTCACTTCCTCGGCGGACATGAAGTAGGCGATCTTCCCGATGTTCTCCGCCTGCCGCATCACCAGGATGCCCGCCACCTGCGCGATGGCCTCGAGCTGGAGCACGCCCGGCATGATCGGGTGGCCGGGAAAATGGCCGGCGAAATACGGCTCGCCCATCGTCACGTTCTTCACGGCCACCACGCGGTTGCCCTCGATCTTCACCACCTTGTCCACCATGAGAAAGGGCGGGCGGTGTGGCAAAAGTTTCATCACCTGCATCACGTCGAGCGTCGCGCCGTCCACGATCATCGCCTCGGGGACGGGCGCGGTGGATTTTTCGACCTTCATCTCCGCGGCCTTCGCGGGCGCGGGCCGCTCGGCCGCGGCCACGGCGGCGGGCGGCGGCGGCGCGAAACTCTGCGCCGTCTGGAGCGGCTTGCGCATCTGCGCACCGAGCGCCTTCGCCAGTTCGCAGTTCGCCTGATGGCTCGGCTTCACCGCCATGATGTGCCCGCGCAACGGCCGCCCCACCAGCGCGAGGTCGCCGAGGATGTCGAGCATCTTGTGCCGCACAAACTCCTCCGCGTAGCGCAGCGGCTCGTTCGTCAGGATCGCGTCGTCGCGGATGACGATCGCGTTCTCGAGCGAGCCGCCCTTGATGAGCCCGTTCTTGTAGAGGAACTCGATCTCCTCGTAGAAGCAAAACGTCCGCGCGTGCGACAACTCCTTCGCCCACGTTTCGGGCGTGACCTCGAGCGAGAAAAATTGCGTGAACCGCCCCTGCTTGTCCGCACTCGTGCAGGTGACGCGAAGTCCGTCGTAAGGAAACGCGCTCATCACCGTCTCGCCCAGGCGCAGCTCGACGGGCTCGCGGATCGCATACACCTCGCGGCCCTCCGTCTGCGGCACGAGGCCGGCCTCGTTGATCATGCGCGCATACTCGCGCGAACTGCCGTCGGCGATCGGCGGCTCGTTCGCGTCCAGTTCGATGACCGCATTGTCCACGCCCGCGCCGGCGAACGCCGCGAGCACGTGCTCGGTGGTGTGGATTTTCACCGCGCCCTTCGTGAGCGTCGTCGAGCGGTTGGTCTCGCTCACGTGCTCGGCGCGCGCCTCGACCTCGGGTTTGCCGTCGAGGTCCGTGCGGCGGAAGCGCAGACCGAAATTGGGCGGCGCGGGCAGGAAGGTCATCTTGACCTTGTTGCCGCTGTGAAGGCCAATGCCGGAAAAAGTGACGGGCTTGCCAATGGTCTGCTGGTTCAGCACGGGCGGGATTAAAACGGTCGCGCGCCCGGATGGCAAGCGGCGAGGCGGGGGAAACGATCACTCAACCGGGGAGCCGCGCCGAGCCGCCGATTTGCAATTTGCATTTGGCGGTTTGTTCGATGCTCAATGCCGCCGCGATGCCGCCGATTTTTTACGACACCCACGCGCACCTGGACTCTCCGGACTTCGCCGCCGATCTGCCGGGCCTCGTCGAGCGCGCCGCGGCCGCGGGCATCACGCGGATCATCTCCATCGGCACGGATCTGGACAGCAGCCGGCGCGCAATCGAGTTGGCCGAAAAATTTCACGCCGTTTACGCCGCCGCCGGCTGGCATCCGAACGACGCCGTGACCGCACCGGAAGATTTCCGCGCCGAATTGCGCGCGCTCGCGCAGCATCCCAAGGTCGTCGCCATCGGCGAGACGGGGCTGGATTACTATCGCCTCCCCACCGCCGCCGGCGGCAGCGGCGGCACGGCCGAGGACGATGCGCGCGCGAAGGCGAAACAGGCCGCCGCCTTGCAGCAGCAGCTCGAGGTTGCCGCCGTGCTCGGCCTCAACTGCATCATCCACCAGCGCGGCGATTGTCTCGAAGACACGCTCGCGCTGCTGCGTCCGTTCGCGGGCCGCGTGCGCTTTGTATTCCACTGCTTCGTCGGCACGCCGGCGGAGGCGGAGCGCATCCGCGGGATCGGCGGGCTGGTGAGCTTCACGGGAATCGCGACCTTCAAGAACGGCGAGACGGTGCGCGCGAGCGCCGCCGCCGAGCCGGAGCTGATGCTGGAGACGGACGCGCCGTTCCTCGCGCCGGTGCCGTATCGCGGCAAGCGTTGCGAGCCCGCTTACGTGCGCGAGATCGCCACCGCCGTGGCGCAGGCGCGCGGCTGCACGCTGGAAGAACTGAGCGCTCTGACGTGTGCCACGGCGCACAAATTTTTCCCGAAGCTTGCGTAGGGCGCGGTGTCCGCACCGCGCCGCGGATAAGCCGAACGCGCCCGGCTTTCGCGGCGCGCTGAGGACAGCGCGCCCTACCCCGCGCAGCCGGATCGTTCACGTCAGAGCGCCAGCCGTCGCGCCACTTCCGCCACCGTCAACCCCGCCACGCGCACGGTCTTGTGCCGCGAGGTGTGGCCGCGCACGAGTTGCACGGCGCCGCGCGGACAATCGAGCGCGTCGGCGAGCAGTTCGATGAGTGCCTCGTTCGCCGCCGAGTCCACGGGCGGCGCGGTGACCTTGATCTTGAGTTCGTGACCGAGCGCTTCGCCGATTTCGTTGCGGCTGGCGCGCGGCTGGAGCTTCACGGAAATTTCAACGCCGCCCGCGACGGCGCGCAGCCACGGCGGCGTCATGGGTGCAGTGATTGGAAGGCTTGCGGCAGGCTCCAGAGCGACGCGTGAAAATATTTCGCCCAGGATTTGCCGAGCCACGCGTCGCCGCCGAGCCACGCCGCCAGCAGCCACACCACGACGATCACCACGAGCGGCGCGAAGTCCACGCGGCCCGCGCGCAGCGGCAGGCCGGCGAAGAGGCCGAGGAAATTGCGCGCCGTGAGCGAGACGTAGTTCCAGACCGGTTGCTCGCCGAAGTGGATGTAGTTGTTGAGCACGTGGAGCAGCAGCAGGCCGACGATCAGATATTTCCACACGAGCAGCGCGCTGACGCCGACGATGAACCCCTGCTCCACCACCAACGCGAGCGCGCCGCTTTTTTGCGCAGCGGGCACGAGGTGCAGCGCCTGGAACATCGGCGTGAGCGCCGCCCACGCCGCCGCGATGCCCAGCACCACGGCGGTAAGTTGGAGCCACACGGGCCAGCGCTCGAACGCGCCGAGATGAAAACGCACCCAGCGCTGGCACGGCTCGGAGTCGTTGGCGTCACGGTTCAGGATGGAGAGCGGCAGGAGCAGGAGATAAAAAATCAGGAGCGTGCGCGCGAAGCTCAGCAGCGAGTAAATCAACATCAGGCCGACGTAGTCGCAGCGGAAATAAACGGTCGTCACGCCGGCGGAGAGGCCGAGCGTCTGGCCGAGCGGCGCGCCGATCTGCCAGTAGAACACGGCGCGCACGAGCAGCAGCGCGCCGAGGAACAGCAGCAAACGCGGCACGCGGCGCGACTTGTCCGTCGGCTGAAGCAGCGCGGTGAGGGACTTGACGGGAGCCGTGTTGACGACGGGACCGACCGTCCGCCAACTCACCCACAGCAGCAGCGCGGCGAGGTTCAGGATGGCGTCGAGAAAAGACATGTGACCGTAACGAGTAATTCGTAATGCGTAAGGGGAAAGGCGGGCCAGCCCATTTTACGGATTACTCCTCACTCCGTACGCCTCACATCATTTTCAAAAGCGTATCCGCCATGTCGCTCGGCGTGACGGCGACGCCGATGCCGGCGGCCTTGAACGCGGCGATCTTCGCCTCGGCCGTGCCCTTGCCGCCGCTGACGATCGCGCCCGCGTGGCCCATGCGGCGTCCCGGAGGAGCGGTCGCGCCGGCGATGAATCCGGCGACGGGCTTCTTGCCATTCTTCGCGATCCACTCGGCGGCCTCCTCCTCGGCGCTGCCGCCGATTTCACCGATCATGATGATGCCCGTGGTCTCGGAGTCGGTCATGAAAAGTTTGATGACGTCGAGATGCGAGGTTCCGTTGACCGGATCGCCGCCGATGCCAACGCAGGTGCTCTGACCAACGCCGCGGCTCGTGAGTTGCCACACGGCTTCGTAAGTGAGCGTGCCGCTGCGCGAGACGACGCCGATGTTTCCCTTTTTGTGAATGTAGCCGGGCGCGATGCCGATGCGGCAGCCGCCGTGCGAATCCTTGCCGGTGCCGGGCGTCACGACGCCGGGGCAGTTCGGACCGATGAGGCGCGTCTTGCTGCCGGCCATCGCCTGCTTCGCGCGCACCATGTCGCGCACGGGAATGCCCTCGGTTATGGCGACGACGAGTTCGAGTCCGGCATCCACGCCTTCGAGAATCGCATCGGCGGCAAACGGCGGCGGCACGAACACCGCGCTCGCGGTCGCGCCGGTTTGCTTCACAGCATCGGCGACGGTGTCGAAGATGGGCACTTTCGCGCCGGCGTGCTCGAAGAACTGGCCGCCCTTGCCGGGCGTGACGCCGGCGACGACTTGCGTGCCGTATTCGATGGAGAGCTTGGCGTGGCGCGCACCGAATTCGCCGGTGATGCCCTGGACGAGGAGCTTGGTTTGGGGAGTGACGAGAATGGCCATGGAAATTTTTCTTTCTGAATTGGATTACTTGGCAACCGTCTTCACGACCTTCTGCGCCGCGTCGGCCATCGAGTCGCCGCTGATGATCGTCAGGCCGCTCTCGGCCAAAGTTTTCTTGCCGGCGACGACGTTGTTGCCTTCGAGGCGGACGACGAGCGGGAGTTTCAAGCCCGTCTCCTTCACCGCCGCAACGATGCCGGTGGCGATGACGTTGCAATCCATGATGCCGCCGAAAATGTT
>JACQFS010000071.1 GCA_016199935.1 Verrucomicrobiota bacterium | reverse complement strand
CCCTACCGGCCGGCGGGACGCCAGCGCTCCCAGGCGGACCAAGTTTCCCCTTTTCTTCGCGGCGTTCGCCGGTATCGTCGCGCCTCACGATTTTTAATTGTCGGAACGCAAGATGGACGCCGCGCACATACGCAATTTCAGCATCATCGCCCACATCGACCACGGGAAGACCACGCTCTCCGACCGCCTGCTGCATCGCACGGGCACCATCGCCACGCGCGACATGGAGGCGCAGTTGCTCGACTCGATGGATCTCGAACGCGAGCGCGGCATCACCATCAAGGCGCACCCGGTCACGATGCTTTACAAGGCGAAGAACGGGGAGACCTACGAGCTGAACCTGATTGATACGCCGGGGCACGTGGATTTTTCCTACGAGGTGTCGCGCAGTCTCGCGGCGTGCGAGGGCGCGCTGCTGATCATTGACGCGGCGCAGGGCGTGGAGGCGCAGACGGTGGCGAACGTGCATCTCGCGTCGAAGCAAAACCTGCTGATCATCCCGGTGATCAATAAGATTGACCTGCCGCACGCGAACGTCCCGCAGGCGCTCCAGCAGCTCGAGGACATCCTCGCCATTCCCGCCGAGCTGGCGCTGCTGGCGAGCGCGAAGGAGGGCATCGGCATCGAGGAAATTCTCGAAGCGGTGGTCGCGCGCATCCCGGCGCCGAAGGGAACGGGCGCGCCCAGCTTGCAGGCGCTGGTGTTTGATTCTTACTTCGACACTTACAAGGGCGTGGTGTCGCACGTGCGGGTGTTCAACGGCGAACTGAAGGCGGGGCAGTCGGTGAAGCTGCTGCACTCGGGCAAGACGGTCGAGGTGAAGGAGGTCGGGAGCTTCAATCCCAAGCCTTACGTGCGCGAGAAGCTGGAGCTGGGCGAGACGGGCTACATCACCGCGAACATCAAGAGTCCCGCCGAGATCAAGATGGGCGACACGATCACGGACCCGCGCAATCCGTCGCCGGTGCTGACGGGGTTCAAGGAAATCCACCCGATGGTGTTCAGCGGCATCTACCCGATCAACACGGCGGACTACGAGCACTTGAAAATCAACATCGGCAAGCTGCAACTGAACGACTCGGCGTTTGTGTATCAGACGGAGAGTTCGGTGGCGCTGGGCTTTGGTTTCCGCTGCGGATTTCTCGGGCTGCTGCACTTGGAGATCGTGCAGGAGCGGCTGCGGCGCGAATACGAAATGGACATCATCACCACGTATCCGAGCGTGGTCTATAAGGTGACGATGACGGACGGGACCTTGAAGGAAGTGGACAACCCGGCGTTCCACCCCGACGCGACGTTCATTGAGCGGATCGAGGAGCCGATGGTCAAAGCGTTCGTGATCTGTCCCAACGAAAACATCGGTGACATCATGGCGTTGCTGTCGGAGAAGCGCGGGAGCGCCGAGCACACGGAGACGCTCGACGCGCGGCGCGTGATGATCACGAGCCGGCTGCCGTTGAACGAGATCCTGATTGATTTCCATGACCGCATCAAAAGCATGACGCGCGGCTTCGGCTCGATGGATTACGAGGAGGACGGCTATCAGGAGTCGGAGATGGTGAAGCTGGACATGCTCGTGAACGCCGAGCCGGTGGACGCGTTCTCGTGCCTCGTGCATCGCTCGAAGGCGGAGAGCCGCGGGCGCGCGCTGGCGGCGAAGTTGAAGGAGGTCATCCCGAAGCAGCAATACGTGGTGGCCATCCAGGCGGCGATCGGCGGCAAGGTCGTCGCGCGCGAAACGGTGGGCGCGATGCGCAAGGACGTGACGGCGAAGTGCTACGGCGGCGACATTTCACGGAAGCGAAAACTCTTGGAGAAGCAGAAGGAAGGCAAGAAGCGCATGAAGGCGTTCGGCTCGGTGAACATCCCGCAGGAGGCGTTCATCGAGGTGCTGAAGGCGTAGGGCAGGGGACATCACATGACATTTCTCTACTGGCTCACCTCAAAGACCGTGCGGCACGCGACGGACATCTGCCGGCACGTGCGGAAAATTCTCAACGCCCAGCGCGACCTCGTCCCGCCCCAAGGCGCGCAGGCGGTCGAGGCGGCGATCGCGGACATCGAGGCGGTGATCCGCGCGCGGGGCGGGAAGGCGGCGATCCTGGAAAAGATCGCGGCGCTGGAGACGGTCGCGAACAAATGGCTCAAGGCGCATCCGAACGCGTCGTTGCGCGAGAATCTCGAGGTGGTGCTGGTGGCGATCGCCGTGGCGCTGGCGGTGCGGACGTTTTTCCTCCAGCCGTTTCAAATCCCGACCGGCTCGATGCAGCCGACGCTCTTTGGCATCACGCACGAGGATTTGCGCGGCGACGCGACGGCGGAGATTCCGTCGGCGACGGGACGGATTTTCGATTACTGCGCGCGCGGGATTTCCTATTTCCACGTCGTGGCGAAAACGGACGGCGATCTGGAGGAGGTCGAGACGAAATCCAAGATCATTTTTCCGTTCGTGCGCAAGCAGGGCTTCAAGGTCGGCGGTGAATGGTATTCCGTGTGGTGGATCGGCGGCGACATCGAGTTTCCGAAGTGCGCGGGACTCGGCGGCAGCTACGGCCGGCATTTCAAGGCCGGTGAGGACATCGTGAAGGCGAAGGTGATTACGGGCGATCATCTGTTCGTGGATCGCGTGAGCTACAATTTCCGCCGGCCGCACCGCGGCGAAATCATCGTCTTCGAGACGAAGGGAATCCCGGCGGAACGGCGCGCGGTGTCGCAGATTCCCGACGACCAGTTTTACATCAAGCGGCTCGTGGGCCTGGGCGGCGAGGAAATTTCCATCGGCGACGACCGGCACGTGCGCATCAACGGTGAGCGGCTCAACGCGGCCACGCCGCACTTCGAGTTCGTGTATACGTTCCCGGCCGGCAGCCCGCCGCGGGACAGCGTTCATTCCGGCCACACGCAAAACGGCTTCCTCAGGTCGTCCAACGACGTGTATCGGATCCCGCCCAAGAGCTACTTCGCGATGGGCGACAACACGGTGAACAGTTCCGACGGGCGCTACTGGGGACATTTTCCGCAGGAGTATGTGATCGGCACGTCGTTCTTTGTGTATTGGCCGATCCTACCGAAGAAGGCGGACATGCCGGGCCGCTTCGGCTGGGCGGTGCGGTGAACTCAAGTCAACGGGGCCGCTGACTAACAACATTGCACAATGTTGGTTATGTTGCTTTAAGCAGTCGCTGAACTTGGGCAAGCCTTCCCTCTTCCGCTGTTCGCCTCCACTTAACTTACCTCCGGACCACCGTGGAATAAATCCGCAGATACTCCTCGCGCGTTTTGGCCCACGTGAAATCACAGTTCATCGCATTGCGCCGGTAAAAATCCAGCGCCGCCTTGTCCTCGTATAGCGCCAGCGCCTTCCGGATCGCCTTCGACAACGCGCGCGCCGACGCCTCGTTGAACTTGATCCCGTTCGCGTGCGCGCGCTCATCCACGATGTCCGTCACCGAGTCGTCCAGGCCGCCCGTGCGTCGCACGATCGGGATCGTGCCGTAGATGAGGCTATACATCTGGTTCAGCCCGCACGGTTCGAACCGCGACGGCATCAGGTAAAAATCACACGCCGCCTCGAGGCGGTGCGATAGCGCGAGATCGAATCCGACGCGCACGCCGGCCTTGCCGGAAAAACGACCGGGCAGGGCGCGGTAGGCGCTTTCCAAAACCGGATCGCCGCTCCCGAGCAGCACGAACTGCATCCGCGCCGACAACATCTCCTGTAGTGCGCCCAACTCGATGTCGAGGCCCTTCTGGTCCGCGAGGCGCGACACCGTTCCGAACAGCGGCACGTCCGGATTCTGTTCAAGGCCGAACTCTGCCTGCACCGCGCGCTTGAGCTCCGCTTTGCCGCGCAAATCCTCGCGCGTGTAGGCCGGCTTCAGAAACGGATTGTGGTCCGTGTTCCATTCGTCCACGTCCACGCCGTTCAGGATGCCCGCGAGCGACGCCTGCCGCTTGCGCAGAATATCGTCGAGCCCGCACCCGAATCCTTCCGTCAAAATTTCCCGCGCGTATCGCGGACTCACCGTCGTGATCACGTCGGAAAAACAAATCGCCGCCTTCAGGCAGTTCACCATCCCGTGAAACTCCGCGCCTTCGATGTGAAAATAATCCCACGGCAGGTTCGCCAGCTCGTAGCTCGCGCGCGGGAACACGCCCTGATACGCGAGGTTGTGGATCGTGAGGCACGACGCCGGCGGGTTCCCCCACCCTTCCCTGAGCCGCTGATGCAGGATCATCAACGGCACCAGCCCGACCTGCCAGTCGTGGACGTGGACCATCTGCGGCTGCCACGGCAGATGACGCGCGAGATGCACGACGCACTTGGAGAAGAAAATGAAACGTTCCGCGTTGTCCACGTAGTCGGCGCCGCGCTCGCCGTAGATTCCCGTGCGGTCGAAGAAGTCCCGATGCTCGATGAAGTAAATCGTCAGGTTCGGCGACAGCTCATGCACCAGCACACCGGCACCCGCGCGCGCGTTGCCCATCGGCACTTCGAGCGCGTAATCCAGCGGCTTGATCGCGGGACACTTCTCCGCGATGCCGCGATACAGCGGCGTCACCAGCCCCACCTTGTGTCCCGCCTCGGCCAGCGATTTCGCGAGTGCACCGACCATGTCCGCCAGCCCGCCCGTTTTGGAATACGGATGAACTTCGCTGCTCGCCAGCAAGATTCTCATGTCGCCGGGATGCTATCCGCCTTCAGCCACGGCTGCAACGGCTCCGGGATCGCCACACTTCCATCCGCGCGCTGATGTGTCTCGACCAGCGCGACAAACAACCGCGCCAGCGCCGTGCCGCTCCCGTTCAGCAGGTGCGGGAAAACATTTCCGCCCGTGTCACTCTTGAAGCGCAGGTTCATCCGGCGCGACTGGAACTCCTCACAGTTCGTGCAGCTCGACACTTCGAGGAACGTCCCCTGCCCCGGCGCCCACACCTCGATGTCATACGTCATTCCGCTCGCGAAACCCATGTCGCCCGTGCAGAGCTGGATCACGCGATAGTGCAGCCCCAGCACCTGCAACACGCGCTCCGCGTTCGCCACCATCTTGTCCAGCTCCGCGAAGCCGTGCTCCGGCTTCACGATCTTCACCAGCTCCACCTTGTCGAACTGATGCACGCGGATCATGCCGCGCGTGCCCACGCCCGCGGCGCCGGCCTCCGCGCGGAAGCACGGACTGTAGGCGCAGTAGTAAATGGGCAGTTGCTTCTCGGCCAAAATTTCCTCGCGATGGATGTTCGCCACCGGCGCCTCGGCCGTGGGGATGAGAAATTGTTTGCCCATCGTGTCGTCGTCCAGGCCCCGGCGCACCCAGAACGCCTGGTCCTTGAACTTCGGGAACTGCCCCACGCCCGTCATCACCTCGCCATTCACGATGAATGGCGGCGACACCTCCGTGTAGCCATGCTCCCGCGTGTGGAGATCGAGGAGAAAATTGATGAGCGCCCGCTCCAGCCGCGCGCCCCAGTTGGTGTAGAGCAGAAAGCCGCTCCCCGACAGCTTCGCCCCGCGCGCGAAATCAATCAGCTTGAGCGACTCGCACAGCTCAATGTGATTCTTCGGCTTGAAATCAAACTTCGCCGGCACGCCGTGGACCCGAACCACCGGATTGTCCTCCGCCGTCTTGCCGATCGCCACCTTCACGTTCGGCAGGTTCGGCAACGCGAGCAGCAACTCATCCCGTGCCGCCTCCGTGGCCGCGATTTCCTTGTCCAGCAAACCAATGCGGTCGCCGATGGTCCGCACCTCCGCCTTCTTCGCGTCCGCCTCCGCGTTTTTCTTCTGACCGATGAGCGCGCCGATTTCTTTCGAGGATTTGTTGCGCTGCTCCTTGAGCGAATCGCCCTCCTTCAACGCCTCGCGCAACTTCCGGTCCAGCGCGAGCACCTCGTCGAGCTTGCGGTCATCCCCTACCCCGCGCGCGGCGAGGCGCTCGCGCACGAACTCCGGTTGCTCCCGAATCAGTTTGATGTCCAGCATCGGCGCATTATAGGAACCGACCACTTGCGGGCAAGGAGAAGGAAAGTTTTCCGCTGGAGGTGCCGGCGTTTCCGATCCCTCAGCTTCAACGTGGACCACACGGTTGCCGCGCCCTCCCTCCGGCCCTGCCCATGAACCGCCGGGTAGCGCAGGTTGGCAACCTGCCGTGTCGCCGACTGGCAGTCGGCCGGCGGCCGGCGAAACCAACGCCTGCGGATTGCCAATCCGCGACACGGCCGACTGCCAGTCGGCGCTACCCTTCGCCGCGCGCCAGTTCCGGGGCATCATTCGTCAAGGCGGGCTGCCGCCGGCGGGAACAATTTGGTTTGGGCGCTCTCCTTCAACACGATTTTATTTGGTTATGCCATTTTTGGCAGCCCACGAACCAGGCGGGGTGGAAATGAACGTTTTTCGTCTCTCACCGAACCCGCAAAAGTTCCCCCGGACGCTTTTTGTGACTGAAAAATCTCGCAGGGATGCCCACGGACACTTTTGCGGAGTCAAAAATCATGCAGGGGCGCCCACGGACGTTTGTTGAGGCTAAAAAACCTTGCAGGAGTTCTCCCGGACGTTTTTGCGGAGTCAAAAATCTCGCATTGGCGCTCCTGCACGTTTTTTGGGAGTAAAAAATCGTATCCGGAACTCCGGGAATGTCCATTGGCTCTTAAAAATCGTTCCCGAAGCTCCGGCGGCGTTTTGTGGGACTAAAATAACGCGGCCGGACAATCGGATGGCTCCGTTGGAAGCCAGAAAACGTTCCCGACGCTCCGGGCGGGTCATTTGAGACTAAAAAAAACGCACTTCTTTCTTCGGGAGGGTTTGTTTAACAGCGAATTACGCGGATTTTGCCCCCTGACCATGATTTTGCCCGCAACGGACATCCCCAAACGGGCCGGGGAGGATGCTTGCTGCGCTCGCGCCGGCTGCGCCGGCAATCAGAGGCTCGGCAGGAGCCTCGCCCCACCGGGCAGGACGGGCACGGCAAAAAGCCTTCACAGAAATTCGCCGGCCTGCTTTCATGCCATACGAATGAGAGAGGGCACGGAATGAAACGTCCTGTCGTTCATGATGCCGTTCGGCTGGCGTTTGTCGCGCTAGGGGTCTGCTGCTTGCTTATCGCGTTCGGCACGCTGTGGAGTTGGCGCGGTTGGGAGCGAGCAGAGGGTGTTGTCGAAGTTTCGCCGTATGTTGAGTTCGGGAGGACTAACTACTTTACGCAGGTTGCATACTTGCGCGACAGCGGCGTGCGGAACTTTGTTTTTCACACCAGTATTCCAACCACAGCTCGCGCCGGAGACCACTTACCTGTTCTCTACGACCCGGAGAGAGTCAAGTATGCAGTCGTATATTGTTTCGACACCGTATGGAGCATTCCAGTTTACGCAGGGGCTCTTGGCGTCGCACTTATCGCGGTAGGGTTGTTTGCAAGAGGTCGCCGGAACATTGTCTCCACAGATTCTCGTGCGGATGCCTTGTAACGCCGCGTTCACTTCTTTTACTTACTTTTCAAGACTCCATCCAACTGCGCGAACGTCTTCGCCCACATTTCCGGCAGATACTCGTGGCCGAGGCCGGGGATGATTTCGTTGCGGAACTTTTCCTCCGCACCGTAGAGCCGGTAAACGGGCCGCACCTTTTCCCCAATCGCCCGCACGCCGTCCACGGGCGAGCCGCGGTCCGCGTCGCCGGTCATGAAGAGCACCGGGCGCGGCGCGTGCAGCGCGATGACCGCCTCGGTGTCGAAGTGCCGGAGCAGGCCGGGCACAAAGTAGTAGATGCCGTGCGCCGCGAGCGCCTCCGTGCGGATGAGGTCCTGATACCGCGTGAGGCACGCCACGGGCACGCCGACGCGGAGGCGTTCGTCGAGCGCCATCGCCCACCACGCGCGCGTCGCGCCCATGCTGAAGCCGGTCACGCCCACGCGTTTGGCGTCCACCTCCGGCCGCGCGCAAAGAATATCGAGTGCGATGAGGTCGTCGCGCACGATCATTCCCCAAAGCGTCTGGCCGAACCACAGGTGGAACTTCGACGACTGCAACTCCCCTCCCCCGCCCTTCTCCCTCGGCCCGCCGGGCCCGCGCCCGTCGCGTTCGCCGAAGCACTCGGAGTCAATGGCGAGGACGACGTAGCCGCGCCGGGCGAGTTCCGGCCCCGGCGCAACGGGCACGGGATTGCCGGCGATGAAAAGTTCCTCCTTGCCGCCCTTGCCGTATTGGCCGCCGTGCTGGTGGCAGTAAAGGATGGCGGGGGATTTGCCGCGGGCGTTCTTGGGCAGAAGCAGATAGCCGGGGACGGTCGCGCCGGCACCGTTGTCGAAGGAGAATTTTTCCAGGGTGAAGCCGTCGCGTTCCTCGCGTGAGAGCGTGGTGACGTGCGCCGACTTCGGGCACGGAGGGAGCTTGCCGAGCGAGTCCCAGAGCGTGGCGCGAATCTGGGCGCGCTGCTTTTCCCAGGCGCGCAGCGTTTTGGGCGCGGCGAACTCCGGCACGGGCGGGGTGTGCGCGAGCCAGCGGGCGGCGAAGTTGGTGTCGGTCTGGGCCACGGCGGCGAGCGTAAACGAGCCGGCGAGGATTGAACAGAGCAGCCACGCTCTCCGGGCGCGACTCCCTCTCCTCCACGAAGTGGAGGAGAGGGTCGGGGAGAGGAGGTGCCCGGTTTCGCGTGCAAGCATCCGGCGCTGCTCGCAGAAACTTATGACCAGTTGAAACGCACCCCCTCTCCCCTGCCCTCTCCCCCACGCTTCGCGTGAGGGAGAGGGAGTGTTCCCGCTGATGATGATGCCGGTGCGTGTCCACGTTTTCATGCCCCACTCATAACCTCGCGAAGCTGCGCTGATAACTGCAAAATGCCGCTTGCCTTGCCGACGTCCCCCCCTACTTTGGCGCGCGTGTCTTTGACCGAAACGACCGCGCCGAAAGCATCCATGTCCGCCGCCCACAATCTCCTCGCCCCCACCGACAAATTCTCCCAACGCCACATCGGCCCCGATGCCGCCGAGCAAATGGAAATGCTCGGCACGCTCGGCCTGGCATCGCTCGACGCGCTCGTGGACGCCGCCGTGCCCGCGAGCATCCGGCTCGGGCGCGCGCTCGAACTGCCGCCGGCGCAAAGCGAGTTCGAGACCCTCAAGCAGCTCCGCGCCATCGCGCAGCAGAACCAGGTCTTCCGCGGTTACATCGGCCTCGGCTACCACGACTGCATCACGCCGCCGGTGATCCAGCGGAACATTTTGGAAAACCCCGGCTGGTATACGCAATACACGCCGTATCAGGCGGAGATTTCGCAGGGCCGCCTGGAGATGCTGCTGAATTTCCAGACGATGGTGTGCGACCTCACCGCTTTGGAAATCGCGAACGCCTCCGTGCTCGACGAAGGCACCGGCGCCGCCGAGGCGATGATGATGTGCCATCGGCTCAAGGAGGCGGAGGGACGCAATGTGTTCTTCGTTTCCGAAACGTGCCACCCGCAGACCATCGAGATCGTCCGCACGCGCGCGACGCCGCTCGGCATCGAGGTCGTGGTGGGAAATCACGAGACGTTCGCGTTCGACGGCAAAACTTGCGGCGCGCTCGTGCAGTATCCGGCGACGGACGGAAGCATTTTGGATTACACGGCCTTCGCGGAGAAGGCGCACGCGGCCGGCTCGCTCGTCGTGGTCGTGGCGGATTTGCTCGCGCTCGCGATTCTGAAACCGCCGGGCGAGTTCGGCGCGGACATCGCCATCGGCAGCGCGCAACGCTTCGGCGTGCCGCTCGGATTCGGCGGGCCGCACGCGGCGTTCTTCGCCACGCGCGACGCCTTCAAGCGCCAGATGCCCGGCCGGCTCGTCGGCGTCTCGAAGGACGCGCGCGGCAAGCCGGGCCTGCGCCTTTCGCTCGGCACGCGCGAGCAGCACATCCGCCGCGAGAAGGCCACGTCGAACATCTGCACCGCGCAGGCGTTGCTCGCGAACATGGCGGCGGCGTATGCGATCTACCACGGGCCGGAAGGATTGCGAAAGATCGCGCAGCGCGTGCATCGCCTCACGAGCGTGCTCTCCGCCGGACTCCAGCGGCTCGGCTGCAAAATGAATGCGGCGCCCGTCTTCGATACGCTGCGCGTCGTGCCGGGCACGGGCAGCGTCGCGGAGATTCTGAAACTGGCCGCGCAGCACAAAATCAACTTCCGCGCCGAGGCTGACGCCGTCGGTATCGCGCTCGACGAGACTGTGACCGAGCACGACCTGCTGGAAATCTTCAGCATCTTCAACGGCGGGCAGCCGGTTTCGTTCTCGCTCAACGAACTCGCGCTGGAATTCGCCACGGATGTGCCGGCTTATTTTGCACGGTCGAGCCACTTCCTCACGCATCCCGTCTTCAACCACCATCACTCCGAGACCGAGATGCTCCGCTACCTGCGCCGCCTCGAAGCGAAGGACCTTTCGCTCTGCCACGCGATGATTCCGCTCGGCTCCTGCACCATGAAGCTCAACGCGACGTGCGAAATGTTTCCGGTGAGCTGGCCGGAGTTTGCGAAGCTGCATCCGTTCGCTCCACTGCGGCAGGCGCAGGGCTACCAGATTCTTTTTTCGCAGTTGGAGAGCTGGCTCGCGGAAATCACGGGCTTTGCCGGCATTTCGCTCCAGCCGAATGCCGGGTCGCAGGGCGAATACGCCGGCCTCCTTTGCATCCACGCCTATCACGCGTCGCGCAACGAGCCGCACCGCGACATCTGCCTCATCCCGACGAGCGCGCACGGCACGAACCCCGCCAGCGCCGTGATGGCCGGCATGAAAGTCGTCGCCGTCGCGTGCGACAAGGATGGCAACATTGACGTGGCCGACCTGCGCGTGAAGGCCGCCGAGCACAAGCACGACCTCGCGTGCCTCATGGTCACGTATCCCAGCACGCACGGCGTGTTCGAGGAGAGCATCAGGGAAATCTGCGCCATCGTCCACGAACACGGCGGGCAGGTTTACATGGACGGCGCGAACATGAACGCGCAGGTCGGCCTCTGCCGCCCCGGCGACATCGGCGCGAGCATCTCGTCGGGTTCCTGCCCGGCCATAACGTCATCAACCTCGGCGGCGAGAACCCCATCGGCGCCGTTTCCGCCGCACCGTGGGGCAGCGCGAGCATCCTGACCATCTCGTGGGTTTACATCGCCGCGATGGGACCGGACGGTCTGACCGACGCGACGAAGGTCGCCATCCTCAACGCGAACTACATCGCGCACCGGCTGGAGAAATTTTTCCCGACGCTCTACCGCGGCCACGGAAATCTCGTCGCGCACGAGTGCATCCTCGATTTGCGCCAGTTCAAGAGCGTCACCGCCGAGGACGTGGCGAAGCGGCTGATGGATTACGGCTTCC
This sequence comes from Verrucomicrobiota bacterium, assembly GCA_016199935.1. Lineage (GTDB taxonomy): Bacteria > Verrucomicrobiota > Verrucomicrobiia > Limisphaerales > JACQFS01 > JACQFS01. Next base: position 4,600 of record JACQFS010000071.1, on the reverse strand, counting down.
ACGCGCCGACGCTTTCCTTCCCCGTCGCCGGCACGCTGATGGTCGAGCCGACCGAGAGCGAATCGAAGTTTGAACTCGACCGTTTCTGCGACGCGATGATCGCCATCCACGCCGAAATCATGGCCGTGGAAAGCGGCGCGATGGACAAGGTGAACAACCCGTTGAAGAACGCGCCGCACACCGCCGACGTGGTGAGCGCGAACGAATGGAACCGCCCCTACACGCGCGAGCAGGCCGCGTATCCCGTGCCGTCGCTGCGCGAGTTCAAGTTCTGGCCCGCCGTCGCGCGCGTGGACAACGTCTTCGGCGACCGCAACCTCGTGTGCTCGTGCGTGGGGATGGAAGCGTATTCGGCGTGACGGCACGCGGGCAGCCAGCCCGCTTGCTTCATCCGGGCATCGCCGGTAGTTTTCGCCCATGAAGACATTGGAACTGCCGCTGGCCAAAATGAGCGTGCGCGAGAAGCTCCACGCTCTCGAGACGCTCTGGGAAGATTTGGCGCGCAACGAGCGCGACGTGAAATCTCCCGAATGGCATTTCGACGCGCTGGCGGAACGGGAGAAACGCCGCACCGCCGGCAAGGAGAAGGTGCTCGACTGGGATACCGCGAAGAAGGAACTGCGGCGGCGTCATCCGTGAAGGTCCGAATCCTTCAATCGGCGTTCAACGATCTCGACGCGGGCGCTGACTTCTATGATGAGTGCGAACCCGGCGTCGGCGGTTACTTTATCGCTTCCCTGCTGGCCGACATTGATTCGCTGGCGTTCTACGGCGGCATTCATCGGGTGATTCGCGTCTACCATCGTGCGCTGTCGAAGCGATTTCCCCACGCCATCTACTATCGGATGGAGGACGGGTGCGTGGTCGTCCATGCGGTGCTGGATTGCCGGCGCAATCCGCGTTGGATCGCCCGCCAGCTAAAATCTCGCTCTCCCTGAGTTCCGCCAGCGTCTTCGGCGACCGCAACCTCGTGTGTTCCTGCGTGGGGATGGAAGCGTATTCGGCGTGAGCGTCCGGCTCGCGGAGTAGCATCAACATTCGCGGCTCCGGGGAACCATCCGGACGTTCGTCCAAACGGCGGTCGGAGGGAAGATGCGGTTGGAAACTTTCTTCGTGCAAAAACGGGGGCGCGCGGTCTAATCCATACAAATCCCTGCAACCACCGTCCACGCGCGGTGTTTTCCAAGTTCATCCGAGCAACACGCAGACAAACATCAAACGAAAGAATCCCCATGAAAGCGCAAGCACGAACGTTGATGGCGGTAGCGATCATCACAGCCGGGGCCGCGGTGGTCTCAGGCTCGTGGTGGATCGCTTCCTTGGACAGCTTCGCGGCCAATCGGTCCGCGGCCACTGATCCCGGCGAGAACAGCATGGACCCCGAAGATCGCGCGTCCGCCGGTTCGCGCGCCAAGGACCCGGCCTGGAAACCGTCCACGACCGAGGCGGATTCCATCAAGGTGGGCGACACCAAATCGCGCGGGGCGCTGAAAAATTTCTGTCTGAATGCCGAGGGCAACATCCTCGCGTGCTTCGGCGCCAGCGTCCGGGTCTATTCGCCGGAGGGCGCTTTGCTGAAAACCCTGCCGCTGGAGATCAAGCCCACGGCCATCGCGATGGCGAAAGATGGCGCGTTCTTCGTGGCCGGCGGCGGCCGCCTGCTGAAGCTCGACGCCGCCGGCAAGGTGCTGGCTTCGGCCGCGTCACCGACCGCCAACGAGCCCGTGGTCATCACCAAGGAAATGGAAGAGATGATCAAGGAAATGGCGACCCAATCGAAAAAGCCGGTGAAGGACGAAACCGCGCGCATGAAGGAAAGCCTGGAACGGCGGCGCGGGGACGTGACCGGACTCGCCGCGACCGATCAGGACGTGTTCATGGCGGTCGGCGCGCCGTGCGATTTCACCTACCGCGTCTATCGGTTCGATCATGCCCTCGCGAACCCGAAACTGGTCGTCGAGAAATTGCGCGGCTGCTGCGGGCAGATGGACATTCAGGCGCGCGACGAAAAACTTTGGATCCCCCACAACGCCCGCCACTCCATCGAATCGCGCGACCGCGACGGGAAGGAACTCGCGAAGTTCGGCACCAAGGGCAAAGTGAAGGCCACGGATTTCGGCGGGTGCTGCGAGCCGAAAAACATGCGGGTGCTGGCCAATGGTGACATTCTCGCGGCCGAGTCCGGCCCGCCCACCTGCATCAAGCGCTTCTCCGCCGACGGCAAATTCAAGGAAGTCATCGCCGTGCTCGACACGAAGGGCGACTGCGTGCGCGTCACGGTGGAGGTGAGTCCGGACGGCAGCCGGTATTATCTCCTCGACACCGAACACGACGCGATCCGCGTCTTCAAGGTGAAGGGCGGTTGAGCGAGCGGTCCGCTCCGGGGATTTTTTCATGAACCATTCTGGATGCGTTGGCGTCTCCCCGGCCCGGTCGGCCCGCGCCGCCTCCTTCGGCGCCACGCCCAGGCTTTCAAAGTTGCTCCGCCTCGTCGGAATCGGCTTCGCGCTGGGGTTGGGCGCGGGCGGCGTCCTCGCCAAACCTCCGGAGAAAGTCCCGGAGCCGCTCGTGCTGATCGTGATGGACCCGTTGGCGAAGGAACTCGCCTGCGCGTGCGTCAAGGGCCACGGCCAGCGCGATTACCGCAAGCTCGCTGCGCGACTGGAGACCGCGCTCCAGCAGCGGGTCGCGATCGAGTTCTCCGACGACCTCGCCGAGTCCGTGGCGCAAGTCGGCGCGGGCCGCGAACTCATCGTCATCGGTGATCGGTCCGTCGTGGCCCATGGGGCGAAGCTGGCGGGCTTGAAAGCTCATCCGATCTGCGAGCTGACCGATCCCGACGGCGCCTTCACGCTCACCGGCTCCTTCGTCGTGCGGTCCACTGATCCGGCGAAAACGTTGAAAGACCTCGGCGGTCGGAAAATTCTCTTCGGCCTGCCGGAAGCCGACGAAAAACGGGCCGCCGCCCTGGCCGCGTTGCGCGCCGCCGGTGTGGAGGCGCCCGCGCAATCGGAGCGACGCGCGACCTACAGCGATGCGGCGCTGGATGTGTTGGACAGTTCGGCGTCGCCGCCGCCCGTGGCGGTGGTTCCCAGCTACGCGCTGCGATTGCTCACCGGGTGCGGGAGCGTCAAGGCGGGCGAGTTGAAAGTCATCGGCACGACCGACCCCGTGCCATTCATCACGGCGTTCGCGACCGACTCCATCGCGGCGGAGAAGCGGGAAAAAATTCTCCAAACCCTGCTCGGCATCAAGAGCGACGCGAAATTGCTCCGGGCGATGGAGAGTCGGGACGGATTCAAGCCGCTTCCGTCGAAGCCCGGCGAACTGCGGGCCGGCGACGCTCGCGACTGGCCCGACTGGCGCGGGCCCGCGCGCGACGGTCATGTGCCCCGACTGCCGGAGCGCCTGCCTTCGCAAGTGAAACTGGTTTGGAAAAAGGCCGCCATGACTGGCGGCCTTGCCGGTTTAAGCGTCGGCGACGGACGCCTGATTCTCGCCGAGCGCGACTTCGCCGATGAGCAGGACGTGTATCGCTGCCTCAAGGCCGAGACGGGCGAACTGCTCTGGCTCGCGATGTTTCCCGCGCGCGGACATCTGGACTTCGGCCAGTCTCCGCGCGCCACGCCGGTCATTCGCGAGGGGAAGGCGTTTCTGCTCGGCGCGTTCGGCGAATTGCGATGCGTCAACGTGACCAACGGCGTGGTCATTTGGAAACGGAACCTCCCGCGCGAGTTCAAGGCCCAACTGCCCACGTGGGGAATGTGCGCTCCCCCGCTCGTCGTGGACGATCTGCTGATCGTGAACCCCGGCGGCGCGCAGGCGTCGCTGGTTGCGCTCGATTGCAGCACGGGGCGCACGCGCTGGTCCACGCCGGGAGCGCCGGCCGCTTACGCGCCGTTCATCTGCGGCGAATTCGGCGGTCACCGGCAGATCGTGGGCTACGACCAGCGCTCGCTCGGTGGCTGGGACGTGAAAACCGGCCGGCGCCTCTGGCAACTCGTGCCGCCCGCCGCGGGAGATTTCAATGTGCCCACGCCCATCGCCGTGGATGGCGGCGTCCTGGTCGCGACCGAGAACAACGGCACGCGCCTTTATCGCTTCACTGACTCGGGCCAGATCATCCCCAAGCCCGCGGCCGAATTCGCGGCCCTGGCTCCGGACACGGCGACGCCCGTGGTGACCGGCGGCCGGGTGTTCGGCGCGCATCAGGGCTTGCGTTGCCTCGACGTGCAACCAGGGCTGAAGCCGCTCTGGCGCTCTGAGGAAAAGGCGCTCGGCGATCACGCGACGTTGATCGCGGACGATGAGCGCGTGCTGGTGATCACGCTGAACGGCGAGCTGATTTTGTTGGACGCGCGGGCGGCGCAATGTTCGATCCTCTCGCGCCTGCGCCTGTTCGACGACGACGTGACGCGCTTCGACATCGTCATCACGTTCCTGGCACTCCTGGAACTGATGAAGCTGGGCGGAGACCTGGACCTGGTCTGGAATCATCCGCATTGCCCGGTCCACTTGAAGAAGAGAATCCTGCGGACCGTTATCCGGGAAATCATCGTCCAACAAGACGAAAACCCCTCCACCATTTTGATGACCGTTC
>JACQFS010000068.1 GCA_016199935.1 Verrucomicrobiota bacterium | reverse complement strand
CGGCGTGACACCGATGCGGAGCGAGGAGCAGGGCGAGCGCGACGAGTGCGGAGGGCAGGGACCATTTCATACCGGAGCTTGGACGTGAGCGATGCAAAGCGCCGTGAAAATAAGCAGCCGCCCACTTTTTGCAACCGCCGGGACGTTGCCGCCCGGATCACCCCGCGCATCCGGCCCCGCCGCAACTCAGCTCGGGGTCAGGACCGCCTTGCTGTCGTGCAGAAACTTCTCGAGCGACTTGATGCCGGTGAGCGAGATCGGCGCGCGCTTGAGCGTGCCCTTGTAGTGTTTGTAGTGGACGAGGGTCTTGCCGATGAGGCCGATCTGGAGATTGGATTCGGGCATCACCCAGACTTGACCGCTCTGGAGCATGGGGACTGTGGCGCGAACTTTTGGCATAGGCATTGTTAAGACAGCAAGGCTGGGTGACAGCCGGGTGGCGCAGATGATGTTCGCGCCTCCTGTTGCGACTCGTCCGCATGATGGGCTGCGCCGGTCGGAAGTGCAAGGTTCGTCGGAGAAAATCTGCGGGGGCGGGAGGTCGGGCGGACCTGGGAGCGCTGGCGTCCCGCCGGCGAGATGGCTGCGACACGCCGGTGGGACGCCAGCGCTCCCAGTCAATCGGCGTTGCGCCAGACAAGGGTGTCTGTTTCGATGCGGCATCAAGATCGCGATCATCGGCGGTGGCCCGGCGGGCCTGCGCGCGGCGGAGGTCGCCGCGACCGGCGGCGCGTCCGTGACGCTCTTCGATGCGAAGCCGTCGGTCGGGCGGAAATTTCTCGTGGCGGGCAAGGGCGGACTGAATCTCACCCACGCCGAGCCGCGCGAATGTTTCGCCGCGCGCTACCATGGGCCGGAGCAGCCCGGGGAAATGTGGCCGTCGCTGCTGGCGGAGTTTGACGCGGAGGCGTTGCGAGCGTGGGCCGAGGGCCTGGGGGTGGAAACTTTTGCGGCGACGAGCGGGCGCGTGTATCCGCGCGAACTCAAGGCCGCGCCGCTGCTGCGTCGTTGGGTGCATCGGCTGCGGAAACTCGGCGTGCAATTCGCGCTGCGCCACCGCTGGACCGGACTGCGGCCGGGCGCGCGGTGGCAACTCGACTTTCTCGTCGAAGGTGAGGCGCGCGCGTTCGAGGCCGATGCGGTGATCCTCGCGCTCGGCGGCGGTTCGTGGCCGGAAACCGGCTCCGATGGCGCGTGGACTTCCACTTTGGAAAAACTCGGCGTGGCCGTCGCGCCGCTCACGGCGGCCAACTGCGGATGGGGAATCGCGTGGTCGCCCACTGTGCTCGCGCTGGCCGAGGGCAAGCCGTTGAAAAACATCACGGCCCGTGCGGGCGAAACGACGGCGGTGGGCGAACTGCTCGTGACCCGCTACGGACTCGAGGGCGGCGCGATCTACGGACTCGGCCCCGCGCTGCGTGCGATGGTGGAACCAGAGCTCGTGATTGATTTCAAACCCGCACACACCGTCGCGCAGCTCGTCGCGAAACTCGGCGGCGCACGGCGGGACTTTCTCGCCGAGGCTCGCTCGCGGTGGAAGCTGAGCGACGCGGCGTTCGCCATTCTCGGAAATCTCCCGGGCCGCGAATCCTTTACCTCCGCTGAGTCGCTTGCCGCGACGACGAAAGCCTGCGCTCTCCGGCTCACCGGGCCGCGCCCACTCGCCGAGGCGATCTCGTCCGCGGGTGGCGTGCGCTGGAGCGAACTCGACGCGGGCCTGATGGTGCGGCGGCTGCCGGGAGTTTTTCTCGCGGGCGAGATGATTGATTGGGACGCGCCAACCGGCGGCTACCTGATGCAGGGTTGTTTCGCGACGGGCACGCGCGCCGCGAGTTCCGCGTTGGGGTGGTTGCGCAAGGCGTGAAGCGGACTCCACTTCTGCGCGCCTCGACTGTCAGCAGCAGAAAACCGTCAGCCGCTTCGGCCCATGCGCGCCGAGGACGAGGATGCGCTCGATGTCGCCGGTGCGGCTCGGGCCGGTGATGAAGGAGATGAAGCTGGGAAACTTGTCGCCGTGTTTTTCGCGGACCACCACGTAAGCCGCCGCGAGATCGGGAACCATCTGCGCGCGCGTCACTAGGACGACGTGATGCGGCGGCAGCACGGAGAGGGCGCGTCCGCCCGCGCTGCGACTTGTGATGAGGATGCTGCCGGTCTGCGCCACGAGCGCGTCGCACTCGGTGATGCCGGCGTCGCATTGCTCCATCGCATTCACTTCGTAGCCGGCGTCGGTCTTGAGCGTGGGCAGGCCGATCGCAGGCACAGCCATGTCGGTGAGCGCGCCGGAATGCGTCGCGACGCGCTTCCAGTTGTTTTGCTGCGCAAGTTCGCGGAGGCGCGGAGCGAATTCCTCGCGGCTGGCGAGCAGGTGAAACTCAGTCTTCAAGTCCGCCGAGTTTTTCGCAAAGAGGTCGAGCTGCGACGCGAGGTCCTCGCCGACGGCCGGGAGCCACTGGCTGAACTCCGCAGACGCGTGCAGTTGCGCCTTGCCGTGATCGCCGTGATGGCCGGGCACCGGCGCCGGTTCGCGCAAGGCCTCGCGGATGCGGCCGAGGATTTCGTTCTTCGCGCTCATGGCTTCCTTTCGCGAGCGCGCCAGTAGTCGCGGAAACTTTGCGGCGCGACTTGCGGCAGTTCGCGTGTCTTGGTCCACGCGCGCGCGGGGTCGAGCACGGAGCCCTTCACGAGCGGGTGGAACTTTTGCATCACGCGGCCGACGGCGGTGGCGAAGGCGTAAAACTCCGGCCAGTTCAAAACGCCCGCGGCGATTTTGTAGGCGAGTTTTTCCCACCAGCGCGGCTTCTGCGTCGCGGCGTTGCGGCGGTTGTGGAGCAGGTGGTGATGGATATCAATCTTCACCGGGCACGCGCTCGTGCACGCGCCGCAGAGCGACGACGCGTTGGAGAGATGCTTCCAATCCTGCAAGCCGCGGAAGTGCGGCGTGATGACGGAACCGATCGGACCCTGATACGTCGTGCCGTAGGAGTGGCCGCCGATGTTTTTGAAAATGGGGCAGACGTTCAGGCACGCGCCGCAGCGGATGCAATGGAGCGCGTCGCGCTGCTCCGGGTCGGCGAGCAGGCGCGTGCGATGGTTGTCGAGCAGCACGACGTGGAATTCCTCGGGGCCGTCGCACTCGCCCGGCTGGCGCGGCCCGCCGATCATCGAGTTGTAGCACGTGATCGCCTGACCCGCGCCGGCGGTGCCGAGCATCGGGAGAAACAGCGCGAGGTCTTCGAGCCGCGGCAGCACCTTCTCGATGCCCATCACGGCGATGTGGACGCGCGGCAGCGAGGTGGTGAGGCGCGCGTTGCCTTCGTTCTCGGTGATCGAAATCATCCCGGTCTCGGCGATGGCGAAGTTCGCGCCGCTGATGCCGATGTCGGCCTCGCAGTATTTTTTCCGCAACACGCGCCGCGCGACCATCGTGAGGTCCTCGGGGTTGTCGCTCTTCACGTTGCCGATTTCGCGGTCGAATAACTCGCGGATGTCGCCGCGCGAAAGGTGCATCGCGGGGAAGACGAAATGATACGGCGCCTCCTTGCGGAGCTGAACGATGTATTCGCCGAGGTCGGACTCGACGACTTCGTAGCCGTCCTTTTCGAGCGCGGCGTTGAGGTGGATTTCTTCGGCGGTCATCGCCTTGGACTTCACGATGCAGCGCGCTTTCTTCTCGCGGCAAATCTTCAGGATGTAATCGCGCGCCTCGGCGCTGTTGTTGGCCCAGAACACTTTTCCACCGCGTGCCTCCAACTTTTCAGCGAAGGAAACGAGGTGCTGGTCGAGATGATTGACTGCCTCCCACTTCGTCTCCGCCGCGGCCTGACGCGCGGATTGCCAGTCCTGAAAACGCCCGACCTGCCGGTCGCGCGCGACGTAGTATTTGCCGAGCGCGCCCTGGATGAGGCGGCGGTGCTGCTCGTCGGCGGCGACGCGCGTGGCGTCCTCGCGGAATTGTTCGACGGGCGTGTTCATCGGCTGGCGAGCACCTCGGCGATGTGGAGCGTGCGGACCTTGCGGCCTTGCCGGTCGAGCAGGCCGGCGATCTGCATGAGGCAGCTCGAGTCGTTGGACACGATGAAGTCCGCGCCGGTCTCGAGGGCGGACGCGCACTTCACCTCGCCCATCGCGGTGGAGATCATCGGGAACTTCGCGGCGAACGTGCCGCCGAAACCGCAGCAGCTTTCGGCCTCCTTCATCTCGACGAGTTCGAGGTCGCGGACTTTTTCGAGCAGCTTGCGCGGCTGCGATTTCACGCCGAGTTCGCGCAGGCCGTGGCAGCCGTCGTGGAACGTAACCTTGCCGGGAAAGCGCGCACCGAGGTCGGTGACGCCGAGTTTGGTGACGAGAAAGTCGGAGAACTCAAAACACTTCGCCGCAAGCGCGCGCGCGGCGTCGGCTTGCGGGCGACCGTCGAAGAGTTGCGGATAGAAAACCTTGAGCATCGCGCCGCACGAGCCGGAGGCGCTGACGACCGCGTCGGTGTCGGCGAGCAGGCCGAGCGTGCGTTCGTCGACGAGGCGCGCCTCATCCCAATAGCCGGAGTTGAAGGCCGGCTGGCCGCAGCAGACGACCTGCTCGCGGTAATCCACCGTGTGGCCGAGGCGCTCGAAGATTTGCACCATGCTGATGCCGGCCTGCGGGAAGCAGGTGTTCACGAAGCACGGAATGAAGAGCGTGATTTTCAAATTGGTCGGCGCGCGCGGCGGCGGGCCGCAGTTTCATACGGGCAACACGGCAACGTGACAAGGGTGTTAAACAAAGGAGACGCGGGCTGACGATGCGTCGGAAGCGAGATTGGAAAATAAAATGCCAACGGCGCGTTCCCCCTCACCCCGGCCCTCTCCCAAAGGGAGAGGGAGAATCGTCCTCAGCGCCCGACGAATGGAACGCGCCCGGTTTGACGCGAGGCTGAGTGCGTTTCCCCCTCTCCCATCGGATGGGAGAGGGCAGGGGTGAGGGTGGGACCGTCGTGCTACTTGCCCGGCGGTTTGCGTGGTGGCGCTTCGGCCAGCGCCTTCAGCGCCGCGTCGTGGTTCCACTTGGCCCGGAAGAGTTGCGACTTCTGGTCGCTGGTGCGGTTCGCGGTCCATACGAGCTGGTGGCCGTCGGGAGAAAAAACGGGAAGCCCATCGAAGCCATCCGTGAAGGTCACGCGAACTGGCTCGCGGGTGCCATCGCCGTCCGCGATGAAGAGTTCGAAGTTCGCAAAGACGAGCTTGTTCGCGGTGAAGATGAAATATTTTCCCGTGGGATGGAAATACGGCGCCCAAGACATGCAGCCGAAGTCGGTGAGCTGCCGCACATCCGAGCCGTCGAGCTTCATCGTGAAGACGTTCGCGATGATGCCGCTCTCGTCGAAGCGGCGCCAGATGATGCGCTTGCCGTCCGGCGAGAAGAACGGTCCGCCGTCGTAGCCGGGCGTGCGCGTGAGGCGGCGGACCTTCGAGCCGTCGGCGTTCATCAGGTAGATTTCGCAGAAGTAGCTTTTGTCCACGTCGAAGCGTTTGCGTTCCTCGTTGGTGAGTTTGTCCGCGTAGGCGTGGCGGTTTGAGGAGAAGACGATGAGTTTGCCGTCGGGCGAGTAGCTGGCCTCGGCGTCGTAGCCGCGCTCGTGCGTGAGTTGCTTGAGGTGCGAGCCGTCGCGGTGCGCGCTGAAGATGTCCATTGTCTCGTCGTAGTCCCACGAGTAACGGCGTTGCTGTCCGCTCGCGCGAAAGTCGAGTTCCTCCTTCTGCTTCTTGCGCGCGTCGGGGTCGAGGTGCGTCGAGGCGAAGAGCACCTCGTCACTGCGCGGACGGATGAAGGAGCAGGTGGTCTTGCCGATGCCAGGCGAGACGCGGTGGGTGTCTCCAGTTTCGAGATCGAGGAGGAAAATCTGGTAGAACGGATTGTCCGCATCGCGCTCGCTTTGGAAGATGAGCGCCTTGCCGTCGGGGGAAAAGTAGCCCTCGCCGGCGCGCTTGCCGTCGAGGGTGAGCTGGCGGATTTGGCTGAGGAATTGCGCCTCGCCGTTGGTCGCTGCGTCCGCGGCGCGCACGAGGCAGAAGGAAGAAAAGAGCGCAGAGAAAATGAGCAGCCCGAGAAGGCGGAGAAAGTTCATGGCCGAGCGGAATCGTTTGCCGGCGCCGGAAAATCGTGGTTGAAGCGTCCTCACCCCGGCCCTCTCCCATCCGATGGGAGAGGGGGAAGCGCACTCAGCGCCGTGATCTGCCAGACGGTCTTGAACGCAGTGGCGCTGCGGAAGGGTTCTCCCTCTCCCTCCGGGAGCGGGCCGGAGTGAGGGGAACGGGGTGCGCGGTTGCGAAAACATTTTCGGAACGGAGGCGGATCGCACCTCATTCATGCCGGACTTGCCGCGCAACGAGCGTGGGCGAGAGCAGTTCGCTTTTGATCGGCACGCGCGAGGCGATGAACACCATGCGCGTGTAGGGACTCGGATGCTTTGCGCGGTCGGTCCAGTCGAGCGGGAACTCGGGGTGATTCGGCTGCGTCGTGGGGCAATACACAAACTCGAAATGTTTCTTGAGCTCGGCGAAGAGCCACGGGCGCGTCGGGCGGCAGCCTTTGCCGGAGAAGGATTGCGTGGGGTTGCGCTGGACTTCCTCGACGAGGTGCTCGGCCTTTTCGTCGCCGAAGGAACCCCACGTTTCGAGGAAGAGATGACGCGTGCAGTTCTTCGCCATGAACGCGATGGCCTCGGCGGGTTTGCCGAGATGATAGAGCAGGCCGAGCGCCTGAACATCCACGCCGGGGAAACGTTGGCGGAGCAACTCCACGCTCTCGGCGCGCGCCTCGGTGGTGGTGACCTTGCAGCCGCGGTCGAGAAAATAGGTCGTGTGATCGCCGATGCCCGCGCCGACTTCGAGCACGGACAGACCCGCGACCGGGAGGTGCAAGCTGGCAAGATGTTCGAGGCGGCGGGCGTTGTGGCGCGCGTAGCCCTGCGTGCTGAACGCGCGGGCGGGATCGTTCTTGCCCATGAGGCGGCCGACTTTGGTCCTGATTTTTCGCAGCATGATGTGACGGGTTGAACGGCGGTCAGCGCGCGGCTGAACGGGCCGAAAAGTGAAGCAGCAGCGCGCGGAGAGCAAGCCCCGACGCGGTGTCGTAAAAGGCGGTTTTCCCTGATTGACGCGAAGAACGCGCCTGATACCGTCGCCCAACTTTGCCGCGAGCAAACCAACGCGGCTGCAGTCAACAAATGAAACCATACCTCGTGACCGCCCTCGCCCTCAGCCTCGCCGCCACCGGCCTCGCCGCCGACAAACCCGACCTCAAGGACCCCAAGACCAGGGCCGGCTACGCCATTGGCCTGGACATCGGCTCCAATTTCAAAAAGAACGAGGTGGACGTGGACGGAAAGGCGCTTGCCGCCGGCATCGTGGACGCGCTCGCCGGGAAGCCCGCCATGAACGAGGAGGAGATGAAGGCCGCGCTCGCCGCCTTCCGCCAGGAGATGATGACGAAAATGATGGCCAAGCAGCAGGCCTCCGGCGACGTGAACCTCAAGGCCGGCGAGGCGTTCCTCGCCGCCAACGCCAAGAAGGACGGCGTGAAGACCACGGCCAGCGGTCTCCAATACAAGGTCATGAAGGCCGGCAACGGCAAGGGCAAGGCGCCCAAGGCCACCGACACCATGAAGGTGCATTATCACGGCACGCTCATTGACGGCACCGTGTTCGACAGTTCGGTGGACCGCAAGGAGCCGATCGAGTTTCCGCTCAACGGCGTCATCCCCGGCTGGACCGAGGGCGTGCAGTTGATGAAGGAAGGCGACAAGTTCCAGTTCTTCATCCCGGCCAAGCTCGCCTACGGCGAACGCGGCGCGGGCGAGAAGATCGGGCCGAACGCCGCGCTCGTCTTCGAGGTCGAACTGCTCAACGTCATCGGGACGAACTGAGGAAAATTTTTTTTCCGAAACGAAAGGCGGTCCCATTCGGGGCCGCCTTTTTTCATTTCCCCGCTCAACCGCGACCATCGCGCACCACTTCGGGCGGCGGGATCTCCACGAGCGGCGACTTCACCATCCGCTTGTGCGGGCCGACCTCGGGAATCGGGAACTCCTCGCCCACCACGCGCCAGCCGTCGCGCTCGTAGAACGCGATCGCGGAAACGCGCGCGTTGCACCACAGAAAATCCGCGAGGCGCTTCGCCCGCAGATGCTGCTCGCCGAACTGCAACAGCGCGCGGCCCACGCCACTGCGCTGCAATTCGTCCGCGACGGCCATGCCACGGAGTTGAAAGCCGCGGCCGCGTTCGCCGTCGAGCGCCTTCGGATAATACGAGGCGATGCCGAGCAGTTGCCCCTCGGCAAACAGCCGCTCGGCCACGTTGCGGCCGGGAAACGCGCCGAGGTGAAAACTGCCCGCCTGCCCGTCCTCGGCGAAGCGGCACTGCTCCAGCGGCCGGTTGTCGCGCAGCACGCGCGAGCGCAGCGGCAGCGTGTCCTCGACTTCGATGAAACGGATTTCGAGATTCATGGTTCCAATAGACGCAGCAACTCGCCACGCGTGGCCAAGAGGTTTTTGTAGCGCGCGACTTCGTCGGGCATCGTGCGCAGCGCGCGGTGCAATCGGCGCGCGGTCTCCGCGTCCGCCTTCACCTGCGCGAGTGGCACGACCCAGATGCGGATGCCGAAGAGCACGCCGCCGCTTTGCAGCAACGCGACCAGCGCCTGATCTTCGAGCCGGAGCCACACGTCATCGAGGCGCAGCGGCGGCGCGAGCTTGGCGAGGTTGAGCGCCGGATGCTGGTTGAGTTGCGCGTGGCGGCTGAGCCCCCAGTTCCACCGCGTGAAGGCGATGCCGGGGCGGAGCCGTTTGAGAAAGGTGGTGATGGGCGATTGCAGCGCCGCGTTGAGTCCGGGCACCGCCTCGTGGATGAAGGGCAGGGGATGGCCCACCTTTTCCTCCAGTGCCCACGACGACGGAAAGCAAACGCAGCCGCCGAGCAGCCGCGCCTCGCCACGCTCGTCCGGCTTGAGGAGAAGAAAATCGACCTCCCACGATTCGCCGAGCGTGCGGCAGATTTCGCTCCCTGCCTCGGCGTCGGGCGGAATCGTTCCCCACTCGCGGGCGAGCGCGAGCGTCTCGCACAGCAGCGGTTCCGCTCCCGGCACAGACGCGAGGCAGCGCTCGCCGTGCTCGCGGAGGTTTTGCTTTCGCTCGGCGATGAGTTGCGCGTGCGCGGCGGTGGGTTTGAAAAAATCCGCGGGCGGCATCTGCCCGACGCGCAGATAAAACCGGTAGTCCTCGTCCGGGAAGTAATCGCGCAGCGCGGCGTTGAGCATGGCAGTGGCGGAAGTCTGCCCCGGAGGGGCGGGCGACGCGAGTCTCAAACCAAATGCGCCGCGCGGCGAAGCGCCCACGGAGCGCGGGCCGTCCCGGCCCGCAGCGGCCACGGAAGTCGGCAGCGTTCAGACTGAACGGAAGCCCCGCTCACTGCCCGGCCGCTGCGACCGGGGACCGGTCGCGGTCCGGATCAACCGAGGAACGAGCAGATGTATTCGCAGATGCCGGACTTCACCTCGATGTCGAAGCCGGACTTCGCGGGCACCTCGAAGCACGTGCCGGCCGCGTAGTCGTTCGTCGCCACCTGCCCGTCGAGTTTCACCGTGCACGCGCCCGCGACGATCTCCATCCGCTCCGCCTTGTCCGTTCCGAAGTGGAACTTGCCGGGATAAATCAGCCCGAGCGTCTTCTTGCTCGCGTCGGGAAACAGAATCGAGTGGCTCACCACCTTGCCGTCGAAATAGACGTTGGCCTTGGTGACGGCGGTGACGTTCGTGAATTGCGCGGGGATGCTTGCCATAAGTCGAACCCAAGTTTTGAGGCGCGGGCGCGAAAGTCAAGCCGCGTGGGCGGGGCTTTCCTTGACCAAGGGCCGCTCCCGGAACCGTTGGCCGGGGACGAGGATGACATTTTGGTTTCGAGACTTTTTCCGCTTGCACTTCAGCGACAATCCGCCGATACGAGGTGCAGGCAAATTTTCCTCCGGATGGTGTCGGTTTCGGGCAACCGAGTTGACAGGACTGGCGCGGGCCGGTGGGCACTAAACAACGCAAACCTCTGAAACCTACGGTGACCCCGTCCAACCTTGAGAAACTTTCCCGTCGCCCGTGGGCCAAGCGGAGTTGTGGGCGCGTGGAGCCGGCGAGGAAAGCGCACCGGCTCACCGGCCCCCGCCGTCTGACCGACGGCCACGAACACGCTGAAGCCAGCGACCACCGCCCGACCAGCGCGGTGCTCGACGTATAGCCAATCCTCAACCGTCTGAAACCGAACCACTATGAGCACGCTCCAAACAGTTGACCTCGCCAGCGGATCAGAAGACCTCATTGACGCCACCCTCGCCGACCTCGAAAGCGATCTGATCAAGCCGGTCGTGCGCGTTTACGTTTATGTCGGAACCAAAGACGACCCCGGCTGGGACGCCGCCCTCACCGCCAGCGGCTGGCTCGTCGACGTCAAACCCTACCTCGCCTCCGACATCTCGCTCCTGCGCAAATGGGTGGGCGTCGGCGATCCAAAAGGCATCGTCTTCCGCAAAGGTGACAAACCGTGCATACTCCTCGACGCCACCGAGGCGGCCGCGGAAAAAACCGTCCGCACCGCGATCGCGAACGCGAAGGAGGCGCCATGAAACGAAAAATTACGCTGCTGCTCGCCGCCGGTTGGTTCATCGCCGCCGCAGTCCACGCCGCCGATCCCGAATCGCCGCCCGCGACGGGCGGCATCACCCACGCCGTGATCGAACGCGCCTTCGATGGCGAGTTCACGTTGGAGCGATCCACTCGCCGCGTGGATGCCAACTCGGATCTGGAAATTTTGTTCAGCCCCACCGCCAGCACCACGGCGGGCGACCCAGGGGTCGAGTGGCGCCGCGCCACCAACCTGCTCGCCCTGCTGAACCAGCGCATCGCCGAACGCACCGCCCTCATCAACGAAACGCGCAATCTGCCCACTTCGGACCCCAAGTCCAAGGCGGTGAAGGATCTCAACCAGCGCATTGATGAATTCAACGCCCGTGCGGCCGACGAACCCGAGCGCTGGCAGCAGCTCCTCGGATTGACCAACTCGGCCGGCACCGACCAGTGGAAACAGATCACTTCCGGCGCCTTTGACGGCCGCCGCAACCGCGTCCAGCCCTACGCGAATCTCGCCCGCTGGCTCACCAACGAACTCACCCGCCTCAACCGCGACGCCCGCGATTTCGTCCGCGCCCGCACCGTCCAGGTCACCGTCCAGGCCTTCCACAATTCCCTCTTCTCCGGCACCAAGGCGCTCCACGTGGATGGCTATGACAACATTGCCAGCGGCGACTACCAGCCCATCGACCGCACCGGCGTGCGCCTCACGCCCGCCGAGCAGGAGCAACTCGCGGCAAAGATCAAGGCCAACGAATCCATCGCCCAGGGCCTGCGCGAACTCCAGGAGAAACACGGCGACCTTCAGGGCTTCTTCAAGGCCGAACTCGCCAAGCTCAACAACGCCCTCGACGAGCTCGTCTCCCAACTCCACGGCGACCACATTCTGTGGAACGCCGACCTCGAAACCACGCCCGCCGCCAAGCGCCTCGCCGCCTTGAGCGCCGACGCGACCAAAACCGGGGAAGTTCGCAAGGCCGCCACCGATCTCCTCGCCGCGGCCCGAAAACTGAAAGCGGAGATCGACGGCCTCTCCACTTTCGCCCTCCGGGTCAAGAAACTCCGCGACGGGTTCACCGCCGCCCGGCCCACCTCCCTCGCCGACCTCACCAGCTTCCTCGCCAGCGGTGCCAACGATCTTAAATCGGCTCTCGATTCCGCCGCCGAGGCGCTCAAGCCGATTCCAACCTGGCCCGACCGGGTGAAAACAATGGAGGCCGACCTGGCGGTCCTCGGCGCGGAATTCGCCACCGAATTGCACGACGAATACCTGCCCAAAGCCGTGCGCTCCTTCGTCGCCGATTTCTCAAAAGAATTTCCAAAAACCGCCGACGCCGTGAAGACCCTCGCCGACTTCGCCTCCCGCCTGGCCGCAGATCACGGCGACGGGGCCGCGCTCGACGCGCTCGCCGACGCGAAGACCGAGCCCATCTGGCACGATGCGAACGACGCCGTCAAAGGCCGCGTCGAACTGACCCGCGCGGGCCTGGCTCCGGGCGACCGCATTGATGTGCGGGTCCGCTACCGCGCACCGGGAACCAACGGGGTGCCGGGCCGCGTCATCAGCGACGAGGACTACAAAGTGGAGACCGTCCTCATGGGCCTGCACCGCAAGTTTGATGCGAGCGTTATTTTCGCCCGCGGCCTGCGCGGCAACGCGGCCGAGCACCAATGGAAACCCAGCGTGGCCGCCACGGTCACCTGGCATTACCGCAACCGCTTCGAGGATACCTTTGGCCAGCGCGCGTGGAACTGGCTCAACCCCGGCTTCGGCCTGCACCTCGCCAGCCTCAACCAGGGCCCGGACAGCGTCGAGTTCGGCGCCGGCGTGAATGTTTCGCTTTGGGACGGCGTGCTTCAGGGCGGCTACGGCTACAATTTGAGCAATCACGAACACCCCTACGTCTTCTTCGGACTCGGTCTGCTGCAAACGCTCGAAAAGGCCAAGGGCAGTTTCAAGTAGCGCGGGCGAGCTCGCGGCCGGGCTCAGGCGCGCAGCCGCACGAGCAGGTCTTTGCTCTCCACCGTTTCGCCCAACGCGGCGTGCAGTTCGGCGACGACGCCATCGGCCGGCGCGCTCACGGTGGTCTGCATCTTCATCGCTTCCATCATCAGGAGCTTGTCGCCTTTCGCGACCTTCTGTCCGACGGTGACGGCGATGGCGGCGATGAGGCCGGGAATCGGCGCGCCGACTTGGAGCGGATCGGCGAGGTCGGCCTTCGGGCGCGTCTTGGCGAGCGGGGCGACTTTCTTGTCGGCGATCATCGCTTCGCGCGTGATGCCGTTCAACTCGAAGGTCGCGGTGCGGCGCGCGTCCTTGTCCGGCTCGCTCACGTTGACGAGGCGGATGATGAGCGACTTGCCGGCCTCGATGCCGACGTTGATTTCCTCGCCGCGGCGCAGCCCGTAGAAAAACGCCGGCGTCGGCAGCACGCTCACGTCGCTGAACGCGGCGTGATGTTTCGCGTAGTCCGCGAACACCTGCGGATACATCAGGTGCGAGTAAAGGTCGTCTTCGGTCGCGTCGTGCTTGAGCTTCTCGGAAACTTCCTTGCGCAGCTTCTCCAAATTCGCGGGCGTCGCGACGGCGCCGGGCACGATGTCCTTTTCAAAATTCTTCCGCGCCTCGGCCGCGCGCTTCTCGCCGAGGACGACCTTCTGCACCTGCTCGGGCCAGCCGCCGTCGGGCCAGCCGAGGCCGCCGCTCATCATGTCCACGACGCTCTCGGGGAAACCGGTCGAGCCGGGTTCGAGGTTCACCACGTCGGCGGGCTTGATGCCGCGCGAGAAAAGAAACAGCGCCATGTCGCCGACGACTTTGCTGCTGGGCGTGACCTTCACGATGTCGCCGAAGAGCTGGTTGACCTCGGCGTAGGTGCGGGCGATTTCCGGCCAGCGTTGCGAAACACCCATGCTGGCAGCCTGTTCCTTGAGGTTCGTGTATTGGCCGCCGGGCATCTCGTGCAGATAAACCTCCGCGCTCCCCGTCTTCGGCGCGGTGTCGAACGGGTGATAATACTCGCGCACCTTTTCCCAGTAGTCGGAAAATTCGTTGAGTGCGGCGAGGTCGAGCTTCGTGTCGCGCGGCGTGTGCTGAAGCGCGGCGACGACGGAATTCAAATTCGGCTGGCTCGTGCTGCCGCTCATCGAGGCGATGGCGAGGTCCACGATGTCCACGCCGGCCTCGCTCGCGTTGAGAATGGTTGCCGACTGCGTGCCGGCGGTGTCGTGCGTGTGGAAATGAATCGGCAGGCCGATCTCGTCGCGCAGCGCCTTCACGAGTTTCTTCGCGGCGGGCGGGCGGCAGACGCCGGCCATGTCCTTGATCGCGAGGACGTGCGCGCCCATTTTCTCCAGCTCCTTCGCGAGCTTGACGTAATACTTGAGCGAAAACTTGTCGCGCTTCGCGTCGAGGATGTCGCCGGTGTAGCAGATCGCCGCCTCGCAAATCGCGTGCGTGTCCTGCACCGCGTCCATGGCGACGCGGAGGTTGGGCGTGTAGTTCAGTGAGTCGAAGATGCGGAAGATGTCCATGCCGCTCGCGGCCGCGTGCTTCACGAAACCGGCGACGACGTTCTCCGGATAGTTCGAGTAACCGACGGCGTTGCTGCCGCGGAAGAGCATCTGGAAACAAATGTTCGGAATCTTC
>JACQFS010000055.1 GCA_016199935.1 Verrucomicrobiota bacterium | reverse complement strand
CTCCCTCCGGGAGAGGGCCGGGGTGAGGGTCGGCGTTTCATGTCGCCCTGATCTTGAGCACCGCGTCGGGCCGCGCCAGTTCGATTTGGAGTCTTGAGCTTTGCTCTTGGAGCTTCTCCGCCGGTCGTGTTCAATCCGCGCCGCATGAGCCACACGCATCCGCTCACCACGACGGCGTTCGAGATTCCGGGCTATCGCACCACGCGCGCGCTCGGCGTCGTGCGCGGGATCGTGGTGCGGTCGCGCTCGATCATCGGCAACATCGGCGCGAGCCTCCAGACGCTGGTGGGCGGGAATATTTCCATCTACACGGAACTCTGCGAGAAGGCGCGCGACGACGCGTTCCGGCAGATGCTCGAACACGCCGCACAGCTTGGCGCCAACGCGGTCATCGGCGTGCGCTACGACGCGACGGAGATCGCCGCGGGCGTGAGCGAGGTCTTGTGCTACGGCACGGCGGTGGTGGTGGAAGCGGTCGCGGCGGGCTGAATTTTTCCGCGAACCACCATGGAAACCCCCAAGCCCAGCCTCGCCGCCCGCGTGCTTTCGTGGCTGGCGACCATGGTCTTCGAGCGGCGGGGGTGGTTTGTCTGGCCGCAGGTCGCGCTGTTCGTCGTGTGCGTCGGCTACACGATGGCGCGCCTGGAGTTCAACACCAACCGCAGTTCGCTGGTCGGATCGGACAAGCGGTATCACCGGAATTTTCTCGCCTACCAGAAGGAGTTCCCGGCGGAGGACGACCTGGTCACCATCGTGGAGAGCACCGATCAGGAAAAAAACCGGCAGTTCGTCGAGCGGCTCGGCGCGAAACTGGAGGCGGAGACGAACCTGTTCAACGACGTGTTCTACAAGGGCGACCTGCGGATGCTCGGCCCGAAGGCGCTGATGTTCCTGCCGCAGGACACGCTGGAGGAGTTGCGCAAGACGCTGAGTGATTACCGGCCGTTCATCACGAACTTCGCGCAGGTGACGAATCTCAACGCGCTGTTCCGCACGGTGAACCTGCAGTTCCGCGGCGCGGCGCGCGAGGAAAACGCCGAGACGGACGCGATGCTCAAGTCCGTGCCCGCGCTCAAACGGATCATTGACGAGGCGGCCGACGCGCTGGCGCGGCCGGGCATGCCGCCCTCGCCCGGACTCAACGCGCTGTTCGGCGCGGGCGAGGAGGCGGAGCGCGAGATGTATATCACGTTCGCCAAGGGACGGATTTATCTCGTCACCGCGCGCGCGCCAAGCGATGACGCGAATCGCGCGACGATTGCGCGCCTGCGCCAGCTCGTGGAGGAGACGAAGCGCGAAGTGCCCGGCGTGAACGTCGGCATCACCGGCGAACCGGTGCTGGAACTGGACGAGATGGCGCAGTCGCAGAAGGACACGATCAAGGCGGCGATCGTGTCGCTCGTGCTGTCGGTGTTGGTTTTCATCTACGGCTACAACGAGACGGGGCGGCCGTTGAAGGCGACGTTGTGCCTCGTGATCGGGCTGGGCTACACGATGGGCTTCGCGACGCTGGTCATCGGGCACCTGAACATTTTGACGATCACGTTCCTGCCGATGCTCATCGGGCTGGCGATTGATTTCGGGGTGCACCTCATTTCCCGCTACGAGGAGGAACTGCGCCACGGGCGGAGCGAGTTCGAGGCGATGCAGAAGGCGATGGTGAACACGGGCATGGGCATCTTCACCGGCGCGTTCACGACGGCGGGAGCATTCCTGGCGATGTGGTTTACGGATTTCCGCGGCATCCAGGAGATGGGGATCATCAGCGGCGCCGGCCTGCTGATCTGCCTCGTGCCGATGATGACAATGCTGCCGGTGCTGCTGTTGCGCGGCCGGCAAAACGTGATTGATCACATCGCGCCGCCGGGCGACAACCCGCGCGCGCGTCTGGAGCGGCTGTGGCTGGGCCGGCCCCGCATCGTGATCGGGATCATGGTCGGGCTGTGCGCGCTTGCGGCGGTGAAGTTCGGACGCGTGCGGTTCGACTACAACCTGCTCAACCTGCAAAGCCACAACCTGCCGGCGGTGGTGTATGAGAAGAAACTCCTGAACTCCGCCGCGAAGTCGCTGCTGTTCGGCGTGGTCGTCACCGACTCGTTGACCAACGCCGTCGCACTCGAGAAACGCCTGACGAATCTCGCGACCGTGGCGGAGGTGCAGTCCATGGGAAATTATCTCGCGCAAAACGTGGACGCGAAACTGCCGGTCATCCGCCAGGTGAAGGCGGAAGTCTCGGCGGTGAAGTTCGCCGTGGCGTCCGCGATGCTGGACGTGAAGGATTTTGACACGACGCTCGAGGCGACGAAGGGATACTTCGGTCTCGCGCTCGAAGAGGTCCAGAAGTCGGAGCGCAAGGATTTGATCAGCCAGTTCAGTGAGATGCGCGTGAGCATCGCCCGGCTGCAACAGCGGATCGAACGTGGCGAACCGACGGCGGTGACGGCAAAACTGGTCGCCTTCCAGCGCGCGTTGCTGGACGACATCCGCGGGACGTTCGAGGCGCTGCGCAACCAGCACTCCGACTCCGGCATGAAAGTGGGAGACCTGCCGGTGGCGTTGCGCAACCGCTACATCGGCCGGACGGGCAAGTATCTGCTGCAGGTGTTCCCGAAGTCGGATGTCTGGGAGCGCGAGCCGCAGGAACGCTTCGTGCAGGATCTGCGGAGCGTGGATGAGGACGCCACGGGCACGCCGGTCCAGCTTTACGAATACACCACACTGTTGAAGAAGAGTTACGAGCAGGCCGCCATCTACTCACTGATCGCGATTGCGTTGCTCGTCTTCATTCACTTCCGCTCGGTGGTCTGTGTCTTCCTTGCCTTGCTTCCCGTCTTGGTCGGCGCCCTGTGGGGCTTGGGGGTGATGGGGTGGTTCGGGTTGCCGTTCAATCCCGCGAACATCATGACGCTGCCACTCGTGGTGGGCATCGGCGTCACCAACGGCATCCACATTCTCAACCGTTTCGCCGAGGAGCGGAAGCCGGGCATCCTCGCCAAGAGCACGGGCAAGGCGGTGCTGGTGTCGGCGCTGACGACGGTGGCGGGTTTCGGAAGCCTCATCCTTGCCGAGCATCAAGGCATCGAGAGTCTCGGTTGGCTGATGTCCATCGGCACCACCACTTGCATGATTGCCGGGTTGACATGTCTGCCGGCCATCCTGAATCTCGCGATGCGTTGGGGCTGGCAGATAAACAAAAAACCCAGTGGCGCCGATGCACGCACGTCACTGGGTCCAGAGGAACCGAGGTAACAACCTCAATCTTATGAAACGTATAAGCTTTCGAGTCCGCGGAAGTCAATTCTTAATGTTAAACGGCCAGTCTTCGGGCAAAATGACCCGTCGGAGCAGGGCGGATAACGATATTCAAAAATCCTTTCTTCTCGGCCTCGCCGGTCAATGAACTCGTCTCGCGTCTTGCTCCTGTTTCGGCGCGCGATTTTTTTCGCCGCAGTTTCGTGTGCCGGTTTCAATTGCGGCGTTCACGCGGAAGGCATCGAGGCCGGCCCGTTGTTTCACGAGTTCGGACTGACGCTGGAGACCGGCCGGGGGACGGAGGCGTTGGGGCCGCTGTTCTATGAGAAGGACGCTGGAGCCATCCACCAGTGGGGAATTCCCCCGCTGATGTCCGGATGGCGCGACCTGGAGGCGGACGCGATGGAATTTGATCTCCTGTATCCGCTGTTCACCGTTGACCGTTTCGGCGCGGAGCGGCGATGGCAGTTCTTTCAATTGCTCTCAATTTCCGATGGGCAAAACCAGGAGCAAACCGGTCCGAAGCGGTTCACGGTTTTCCCCTTTTACTTTCAGCAGCGATCCGCCGACCCGAGTCTGAACTACACCGCCGTCATTCCGTTTTACGGGACGATTCGCAACCGGCTGTTCCGCGACGAGGTGCGCTTCGTGCTCATGCCGCTCTACGTTCAGAGCCGCAAGGGCGATGTGGTTACGGACAATTACCTTTACCCGTTCTTCCACCTGCGGCGCGGCAACGCCCTGTCGGGCTGGCAATTCTGGCCGCTCTACGGCGAGGAACACCGCGCCGTCACCACCCGGACGAACGTCATCGAGGAACTCGAAATCGTCGGCGGCCACGACAAGTATTTCGCGCTCTGGTTTCTCTTCATGAAGGAAACCTCCGGGATCGGCACCGACAATCCCGACCATCGCCTGGCGAGCCTGCCGCTGTTCAGCCTCCAACGCTCGACCGCGCGCGATGCCACGACCGTCCTGTGGCCGTTCTTCACGTTCATTGACGACCGCGCCGAGCACTACCGCGAATGGCAGGTGCCCTGGCCGTTCTTCGTCATCGCGAAGAGCGACGGCGGCGGCGAGAACCGCCACGGGTGGCGGCTGTGGCCGTTTTACAGCGACATGCGGTCGCGGACCCTGCGGCGGAATTACCTCCTCTGGCCGCTGTATGTCGCGAACAGCGTGGATTCCCCGCCGTTCCAACGCGAGCGCGTCAAGATCGCCGAATACCTTTACTCCGATCTGACGGAGAAAAACACCACGACCGGCGCGGTGCGGCGCCGCACGGATGTCTGGCCACTGTTCACGGCGCAGCGCGACCTTGAGGGCAACGAACGCTTCCAGATGCTCGCGCTGCTGGAGCCGGTCCTGCCCACGAGCAAGAGCATCGAACGCAACTGGTCCCCGGTCTGGTCGCTCTGGCGCTCCGAGAAGAACGCGAAGACCGGCGCCGCGAGCCAGTCGCTGCTTTGGAATCTTTACCGTGCCGACGCCACGCCGGATTCGAGAAAATGCTCGCTCTTGTTCGGACTGTTTCAGTATCAATCCGACCGCGACGGCCAGCGCTGGCGGCTGTTTTACGTCCCGCTCGGCAAATCGCGGGGTCCGGCTTCGACCGGCCCGAAGCCCAACTAAAAACCATGTTTCAAAACATCGGCGAAATGGTGCTGCTCCTGTGGCGCACAATCCAATCGCTGCCGCTCATCTGGCGGCAGCGCGCGAAGGTCTTCGACCAGCTCTTCGAGATCGGCAACGCCAGCCTGCTCATGGCGTGCATCCTTTCCGTCTTCATCGGCGGCGTCATCGCGCTCCAGACCGGCGTCCTGCTCGTGGACCGCGGACTCGGCTCCTTCCTCGGCGGGGTCGTGGGCGTGGCCATCGCGCAGGAACTCGCGCCCGTCATGATGTCCATCCTCATCGCCGGCCGCATCGGCTCGGCGATGGCCGCGGAGATCGGCTCCATGCGCGTGTATCAGGAAATTGACGCGCTGCGCACGATGAACATCAACCCCGTCCATTACCTCGTGATGCCGCGCGTCGTGGCCATCGCGCTGACGCTGCCGATGCTCGTCATCTTCGCGATCCTCGTTGGCTGGTTCGGCGGCGCGATGGTGGCGGCCTACAACAAGCACATCGCCATTTCGTTCCAGGCCTTCTTCAACAGCCTGCGCGACACCGTCGAGTTCCACGACGTCCGCAACGGCCTCGTGAAGAGCTTCATCTTCGCCATCATCATTGGCCTCGTCTGCTGCCATCAGGGGCTCGTGACCATCGGCGGCCCGCGCGGCATCGGCCGCTCCGTCACCAAGGCGGTGGTCAACTCCATCGTCCTCATCCTGATCGCCAACTACTTCCTCACCCGCGTGCTCATCAACATTGACTGATGAACGGCCCCGCCTCCAACCACTCCGGCGTCCGCGTTCAGGTGCGCGGCCTGCGCAAGAGCTTCGGTGACCAGCCCGTGCTCAGGGGCGTGAGCCTCGAGGTCGAGCCGGGCGAGACGTTTGTGATCATGGGGCCCAGCGGCAGCGGCAAATCCGTTCTCCTTAAACACATCATCGGTCTCGAAACCCCCGACGAGGGCGACATCCTCATCGAGGGCGAGTCCGTCCAGTCCCGCGGTTTCATGGACAAATACCGGATGGCGATGGTCTTCCAGTCCGGCGCGCTGCTCAACTCGCTCAACGTCGCCGAGAACGTCGGCCTCTATCTCACGGAGCATCGGCTCAAATCGCCGGAGGAAATCCGCCGGATCGTCGCGGAGAAGCTCGAGATCGTCGGCCTCACCGGCAGCGAGGACAAGATGCCCAGCGAACTCTCCGGCGGCATGAAGAAGCGCGTGGCCATCGCCCGCGCCCTCGTCGTCGAGCCGCAACTCATCCTTTACGATGAGCCGACCAGCGAGCTCGATCCCCTCATGGCCGTGACGATCGCCGAGGAGATCGTGAACCTGAAGGCGCGCATCCACGTCACCTCCATCGTGGTCTCGCATGATCGCGACCTTGCCTTTGGCGTCGCCGACCGCATCGCCATGATCGCCGATGGCGAGATTATTTTTGTCGGCAAACCCGCCGAAGTCCGCGCCTGCACCGAGCCGGGCGTGCGCAAATTCCTTGCCGCCGAATTCAAACTGAACAAAACCTGAGCCATGAAAAATTCCCTCGAAACCCGCCTCGGCGTCTTCTTCGCCCTCGCTGTCCTCGCCGCCATCCTCATCGTCGAGTTGCTCGGCGGCACCGAGTTCCTCAAGCGCGGCGACCGCATCCACGCGCTCTTCGCCAACGTGCAGGATCTCAAGCAGGGCGATCCCGTCAAGATGGCTGGCTACACCATCGGCCGCGTCGAGAACATCCAGCTCGCCGACAACAAGGTGAAGGTTACCCTGCGCATCAACCGCGGCGAGACCATCCACACCGACAGCAAGGCCACCGTCAAATTCATCGGCCTCATGGGCCAGAACTTTGTTTCCATCACCTTCGGCTCGCCCACCGCGCCCAAGCTCACGAGCGACCAGACCATCGAGACCTTCGAGCAGCCCGACCTCAGCTCGCTCATGGCCAAGCTCGACAGCGTCGCCGGCGGCATCGAAAACGTGACGAAAACTTTCAGCGGCGATGGCTTCCAGAATCTGCTCAGCCCGCTCGCGGATTTCGTGAAGGAAAACAGCCCGCGCCTCACCGTCACCTTCAGCAACCTCCAGAACGTCTCCACCAAGATCGCGTCCGGCGAGGGCACGATCGGCAAGCTCATCTACGACGAGGGCCTTTACGCCAACGCCATGACCACGGTCTCCAACATGAACCGCGAGCTCACCGCCACCACCACCGACCTGCGCGACCTGCTCGCCGACGCCAAGGGCGTCCTCGGCCAGGTCAAGTCCGGCCAGGGCACGCTCGGCAAACTCCTGAACGACGACAAGCTCTACACGTGCGCGAATACCTGGCCGACTATCTCGGTGCCGGCTGGAAAATCGTCTCCATCACTCCGCTCGGCAGCGTCTCCTCCGCGCCCGGCGCGCCCACCACCACGTGGGCGATGGTGCTGCTGGACAAGCCGCAGCCCGCGCCCCGCCCGCAACCCGCGGCCCCCGCGCAGCCGAAGCAGACGTGACGCCTGCGGCGAAGCTCCAATTTCCAAGCACCAAGCTCCAAGTGCCGCTGCCCGACGCGCGCGAACCTTGAGTTCTTGGAGCTTGAGATTTCCCTGGAGCTTGGTCCTTGGAGCTTGAAAACCTACTTCACCGCTTCGAGCCGCAAGTCATCGAACTGAATCGCCTTCCCCGAAAACGGATTGCCCCACACCGACGGCCGGCCCTCGGGCGGCGCCTCGTTTGCCTTGAACGTGATGCTCCACTCCTTCGGCTCCGGCGTCCCGTCCTTCCACGCCTTGCCTTCGATGGCCCACTCGCCGTCCTTCAACTTCTTGACCTGAAGCTTGAACTGGATCCACGCGCCCGACTCGAACGCAAACGGCACGCTCGCCACCGACTCCTCGCCGCGGAAAATTTCCAGCGCCTTTTT
Organism: Verrucomicrobiota bacterium; assembly: GCA_016199935.1. Taxonomy (GTDB): domain Bacteria; phylum Verrucomicrobiota; class Verrucomicrobiia; order Limisphaerales; family JACQFS01; genus JACQFS01. The sequence goes on along the minus strand of JACQFS010000055.1, from coordinate 18,954 downwards.
CGCCGCCGAAACCTGGAGCCGATAACCGCCGCCGCCGTTGAGTCCGACGGCGAATGCGGGAAACCGCCGGCCTTGGCCCTCGCTCCGCGCGCGCGCACTCACCATCACGCCGTCCACCTGCGACGGGCCGAACAGCACGCTGAACGTGTCGAGCGGCGCGCCCGGCAGTTCGAGCACCTTGTTCGCGCCGTCGGCCTTCACCGCCCAGCCGCCGTCAATGACCAGGTAGCCCTCGGGCACCGTGCCCTCCGCGGTTTTTTCGAAATTGTCCTCAAACAGCGGCGCGGCGGACGCGGCGAAGGCAAGCAGTCCGACGGCAAAAAATCCTGAAACGATGCGGTTCAACATACGGGTGTTCGACGTTTGCATAACTTGAATGTTCAGGCACCGGATGCGGCTGCTGCAAGCCTGTTCCTTGAGTTCCGGCTTTCCGGTTCGCGCGTCACTCGTTGCGCAACGCCGCGAGCAGCCGCCCGCGCAGCGCCATCGCCGTCGCCGCCACCGTCCACACCGCTCCGCTCGCCAGCACCGCGCCGAGCGTCACCGCCAGCGCGAGCCAGTGCCGCTCCGCGCCCGCCGCGAGCAGCCCCGGCAGCACCGCCACCAGCGCCGCGAGCGTTCCGGCCGCGAGGCCGAGCAGCAACAGCGCGCCGTGCTCGCTCACCACGAGCCACTTCACCGCGCGCGCGCGGAAGCCGACCGCGAGCAGCAGCGCCAGTTCGCTCCGCCGCTCCAAAACATTTCGCAACACCACCACGCCCAGCCCGATGCTCCCGAGCAACAGCCCGAGTCCCCCGAGCACTTGGAACGTGGAGAGGTAGGTGTTCTGCACCGCGTTGAAGGCGTCGAGCCGCGTCGCCGTCGGCGTGAGTTCGAGGCCCACGTCGCGCATCGCGCGCGTGAGCGTCGCCGCGATGTTCGTCGCGTTTGCCGCTGGCGCGTCCACGAGGAATACGCGGTAGCCGCTCTCCGTCGGGAAGCGTTTCACGAACTCGCTCTCCGCGATCACGAGATTGCCCTGCAAAATGGAACCGCCCACCGACGCCACCAACCGCAGCTTGAACACGCGCCCGCGCTCATCGGTGTAGTCGAGCGTGTCGCCGACTTTTTTCCCGAGCGCCCAAAGGATCGAAGCCTCGTCGCCGATGGCCGGAACCTCATCGTCTGCCGGTGGGGCGAGGCTCCTGCCGAGCCCTGATTTTTCAGAACGATTCAGCAGCAACCACGGCCGCTCCTTCGCCACTCCTTTCATCACACCGTTGAACGTGAACGCCCCTCGCTCCGCCAGCAGCACCGGATTCACGCCGAGCAGCCGCGGCTTCTGCGCGCGGTTCAGATTCAGACAGCTCGCCTCATCGCCCTCGCGAACCTTGAACGGCACGAAGCTCACGCCCTTCAACTCGCCCTCGTTCAGCCCAAAAAAATCGCGCCCCGCCGCCGTGTTCAAGTCGTGCGCCACTGGCAGCGCCGTCTCGCCCCACAGCGCGAAGCCGCCCGTGCCCGCGCTGCGCTTCGTCGCGTCGCGCCCGGCGTCGAGCCGGTTCGCGCCCACGGCCACGATGAGAAAACTTCCGCACGCCAGCATCGCCACGATGGCGAGGCTGCGTTTGCGGCGCCGCGTCGCATTGCGCACGCCCAGTCCGCCCACGCTCATCTCCCTCCCCGCCTCACGCCGCTCGACGACGCCGAGCAGCACCGACACCGCCGCGATCGCCGCGACGAGCAGCAGCCCGCCCGCGCCGAAGAAAATGGGTGCGGCCAGTTCCCCCTTCGCCACCGACCAACCTATGAGTCCAATCGCGGCTGCGAAACAAACGACCGCGCAGGTAGGGACGAGCCGCCGGCTCGTCCGCGCCCCGGAGGGGCGCAACGAAGTCTGGGCGATACTGCCACCCACAGGCCCATTCGGTTCCGCGCCTCCGGCGCGGGGACGAGCCAGCGGCTCGTCCCTACCTTCGCCCACTTCTCCCGCCAACAACTCCCGCACCGGTTGCCGCGCCTGTTTGCGCAATGAGAGCCAGATCACCACCCACGACACCAGCGACGACGCGGCCACGCCGATGCCGAGCGTCATCGGCGTCGCGTGATAGCCGAGCGCCGCGCCGCCCACCGCATCGCTCCAGATGTTCGAGAGCCCCCACAGCATCGCGCGCGCGTAGCCGATGCCGCCGGCCGCGCCGAGCACGCCGCCGAGCAGCGCCAGCACGCCGCCTTCGAGCAGCAACATCCGCCGCACCGCGCGCGGCGTGAAGCCGAGCGCGAGCAGCGTGCCGATCTCCGGCGCGCGCTGTTCGATGCCGAACTGGAACAGCAGCGCCATCAGCATCAGCGCCGCCGCAATGAGGAAAAAACTGAACCCGATGAACAGCCCGCTGAAATCCGTCGCCCCTTCGCTCGCCGCCAGCGCCTGCTCGCGCACGGGTTGGAAATTCAGGCCGATGGACGCCGGATCGAGCTTCTGCAGAATGGCTTTCCCGATTGCCGCCTTCGCCTGCTCCGCGCTCTGGCCATCGCGCAACGGATAGCGCACCGCCGTCAGATCGCCGAAGCGGTTGGCCCACATCTTCTGCCCCGCGGAGAGTGTGACGAACGCCTTGGGCGTGCCACGGTGGTCGTCCCAATACTTCTGATCCTTGTCGCGCATCCGCTCCATCTTGATCGGGAAGCCGGTGTCCCAGTCACGGCAGCTCTCCGCGTTCGCCAGGCCGGGAAAGTCGGGCATCAGCGCGCGATCATCCGCCGTGCCCGCGAGCGGCACCACGGCGCGCACGGTGAACTCGTTCGTGCGTTCCTCCATTTTGCGGCCGAGGCTCACGACGTAGTAGGCCAGCCGCAATTTGTCCCCCGCCTTCGCGCCGAGATCGGCGGCGAGCCAGTCGTTGATGAGGATTTCATCGTCGCGCAAGTCGGCACGTCCCAGCGGCGCGTTCATCGCCGTCACCATCGAGTAGGGCGTGGAGTTGGTGCCCACGGCGAGGTCGTTCACAAAATACGTGAGCACCGGCTGCGCGCCCGGCGCGGCGTTCGTCGCGGCCGCGATGATGGGCACGTCGAGAAAGATTCGGGGTGAGCGCAGTTCGAGGACGTTGAGGTTGGTGAGGAAACGCAGCTCCAACTCCGCATCGGCCAGAGTCATTCTTCTCGGAAGTTCTGCGCCGAGTGTTCCGCCCAGGTGTATCCGGTCCGAGGCCCGAACCATTGCTTCCGAAAAGCTGCGAGCGGTCACTCTGTCTGGAAACGCACTGACAAGCATCAGATTCACTTTGTTGGTTGCCTCCGCCGCGGCCTGCAACTTCGCGAGCGGCACGAAGGCGTTGAACGGTGCGACTTGGTTCGCCTGCAAGCTGAACCGGCCGAACTCCGCGTCGCTCGCGATCGCATGGACCGTCAACCGGAGTGCGGCGGAGGTTTTTTCCTCCGGCGAGAGCGGCGCGTCGCGCGAGAGCGCTGCCGGCTTCTGCACGCGCAACAGCACGGAGTCACCCGGCTTGGTGCCGAGTTGCGCGGCCAGCGGCGCGTTAAGCACCACGCCGTCCGGGGGGATGTCCGCAAAGGTCAGAGCCTGGTTCGCCAGTTTCCAAAACGACCCGTCCACGCCGAGCACTTGGACGCGGTTGGCGCGCGCGTTGCCATCGGCGGAGGAAGCCGTGGCCGGCAGTTGAAGGATTGCAGCGACAGCGGGTGAACCGCTGCTCAGGTCCGTTGATTGGCTCGCGATTTCCCTTCCGAGCTGCGCGCGGAACAACCGGTCGCCGGAGGCGAGCGCGTAATCCACCTTGCCCAGCCGCGCCATCGCCATCTCGCTGAGACTGCCGCGCACGGAATCGCCGACCACGAGCGCGCCGATGAGCACCGCACTGCCCACGAGCGCGCCAAGCACCGTGCCGAGGTGTGCGCGCGCGTGGAAACGGAGCGAGCGCAGGATGAGCGTGATGTTCGTCATGCGGCGGGCAGCAACTGGCCGTCGCGAATTTCCAGCACGCGCTGCATCCGCTTCGCGAGTTCAAGCGCGTGCGTCACGACGATGAGCGTCACGTTTTCCTCACGGTTCAGGTCGAGCAGGAGCGTGCCGAGGTTTTGCGCGGAGGCGCGATCGAGCGCGCCCGTCGGCTCGTCCGCGAGCAGAAGCTTCGGTTGATTGATGAGCGCGCGCACCACAGCCACGCGCTGGCGTTCGCCGCCGGACAACTGGCCGGGCCGGTGGTGCAGGCGGTCCTTGAGGCCGACGCGTTCGAGCAAACGCTGCGCGCGGTCGGGCGCGGCGGACTTGAGCGCCGCGTCGTCGGTCGCGAGCGTGGGCACCAGCACATTTTCCAAAACGGAACATTGCGGCAGGAGGAAGTGGGATTGAAAAATGAAACCGATGCTGCGGTTGCGGACGCGCGCGAGCGCAAGGTCGTCGAGCGCGGCGAGATTTTCGCCATCGAGCAACACCTCGCCGGTCGTGGGCCGGTCGAGCGTGCCGATGACATTGAGCAGCGTGCTCTTGCCCGAGCCGCTCGGGCCGATGATGCCGACGGCCTCGCCGCGCGCGAGTTCGAGGCTCACGCCGCGCAGGGGCGTGACGGCGTCGCCGCCGTTGGCGCAGGCGTAGGTGAGCGAGACGTTGGTCAGCTTGAGCAGCGGGCCGGATGACATGGCGGAGAAGGTAGCGGAGCGGGGCGGGCGGGCAAATGGGGAAATGCTTGTCGTGCGTGGCACGTTGCGCCTACGCGCGGACCCAGCGCCTCGCCTTGTTCTCGAAGCGGGGCAGGGTGCCGGGGGCGGCGATGCGCACGCCAACGCGCAACGCGAGGGCGGATTGAAAGCGCCGTTCCAAATGCGTCGCGAGCGCCACGGGATCCGGGCAATCGGCGAGCGGCTCCATTTCCACATCCAGTTCCGTCAGCGCGCCGGCGTTCGTGACTTGCACGCGATACTCGGCGACGCCGCCCAGGCCGCGGATGATTTCCTCCACGGCGCTCGGATAAACATTCACGCCGCGCACCACCACCATGTCGTCCACGCGGCCGAGGATGCCACCGTCGAGCGCGATAAAAAGTCCGGCGTCGCGCGCGCCGGGTTGCGCGGGCGCGGCCTTCACCAAATCGCCCGTGCGGTAGCGGAGCAGCGGCGAGCCGGTGCGGCCCAGCGTAGTGAGCACGAGTTCGCCGGTCTCGCCGAGCGCGACGGGCGCGAGCGTTTCGGGATGGATGATTTCCGCGAGATACGCGCTCTCGATGACACGCAACGTGCAGGGACGCGCCGGGTCCTCGTAGCTCACCGGGCCGGTCTCGGTCATGCCGTGGTGATCGTGGATGCGCGCGCCGGGCCAGAGCGACCGGAGCCGCGCGCGCACGGCGGGGATGCTGCCGCCGGGTTCGCCCGCAATGCTGAGGAGGCGAACGGCGGACCGGGAGAGGTCGAGCTTTTCCTCCGCCGCAACTTCCGCCAACCGGATGGCGTAGGTGGGCGTGCAGCATACGACCGTGGCGCGCGTGTCGAGAATCGTCCGCAGCCGCGCCGCGCTGCTCATGCCGCCGCCGGGAATCACGAGCGCGCCGATGCGCACCGCCGACTCGAACGCCGTCCAGAAGCCGAGGAACGGTCCGAAGCTGAACGCGAAAAAAATCCGGTCGTGCTCGGTCACGCCGCCCGCGTGGTGGACGCGCTCCCAGTTGCCGAGCATCCAGTTCCACGAGTCGGCCGTGTCGAGCCAGCGCAACGGCGCGCCGCTGGTGCCGCTGGTCTGGTGCTGGCGCGTGTAGCGCTCGATCGGGAAGGTGAGGTTCGAGCCGAAGGGCGGGTGCGCGAGTTGATCCGTGGCGATCTCGGCCTTGGTCGTGAACGGCACGCGCGCGCGGAACTCGTCGAGCGAACCCAACCCTTTGCTCAAGGCGCTCCCCGCCATTTTTTTGGCGTAGAACGGATTGGCCGGGAGAATGGCCGCGAGCAACGCGCGGAGTTGCGCGAGCTGGTGCGTTTCGAGCGCGGCGCGGTTTGAAAAAGTGTCGGCCATGCGTTGCGGAAACTTTTAACCGCAAAAAAGCGCAAAGGGCACAAAGAAAAAATCTTTGCGCCCTTCGCGACTTTGCGTCTTTGCGTTGAAACTCATTTAGGAGCGCCGGGAACCACGGGCGCGGCCTGGGGCGCCGCGGGTTTGCCCGCGCCGCCGGTGTTCGATGGCGCATACTTGGCGACGAGGACCGCGCCGCCGGCGGCCATCACGCAGCCGAGCAGGAACGGCAGCGGGAGCGATTTGAAACCGCCCTCGGGCGGATGCAGGACCATCGCGGTGATGGTGTTGATCACGGGCGCGCCGCCGAAAACGATGGGCATCACGGCTGCGGCCGCCGCGCCCTTGTAAATTTGCGCCGCCGCGCCGAGCGCGAGCACGAGCGTGAACGCACCGATCGCGCCGGCCGCGCCCGCAACGAAGCTCCAGTTGACGCCCTGGCCGGTGAAGCTCCAGTCCGAGCCGCGCACTTTCAACATCACCGCGGCGGCGATGCCGATCACGGCGTAGGCGATGCAGACAAAGAGGAACGCCTTCAGGCTCGCGTGCGGCGCCTCGGACCCCATCGGCATGTAGCCGCGGCCCTTGTGGAGAATGACGCCATAGACGCCCCAGGCCACGACGGTGAGGAGCGCGTAGAAAACCCAGGCCAGGCCGGGGTCGGTGGTGTTTTGTGTAGCCATGATGCGCGCGAGCTTAGGCAGCGGAGCGCGGCGCGGCAAATGGTTTGTCACCGCCGAAACTGTAGCAGTCGAGGTAACGAGACTCCATCTGACCCGGGAGCGAATGGTCGTCCGTTTATCCCCGATTGAAAGGAGTCTCGTTACCTCGACTGCTACGCGATCACGCAAACGCCTTCCTCACCGGCTCGCCCATGTCCGTGATGGGCACGGGGCGGTCGCCGTCGTGGAGGGTCTTGGCGGGGTTGATGCCGAGCGCGGAGAAAATCGTCGCATGCGCATCGGGGACGGAGATGGGGTCTTCGATGGGGAGCTTGCCCAGTTCGTCGGTGATGCCGATGGCCTGGCCGGATTTCAATCCGCCGCCCGCGAGCGCGATGGTGAAGGACTTGCCCCAGTGCCCGCGTCCGCCGCCGGCGTCGAACTCCGGCGGGCGGCCGAACTCGCTCGCGACGACGACGAGCGTTTTCTCCAGCAGCTTGTTTTTCTCGAGGTCGAGCACGAGCTGGCTCAACGCCTGGTCGAGTTGCTGGATGAGGATGTGCTGGTTCTTCTGGCCCTGGTTGTGCGTGTCCCAGCCGGTGCCGTTGATGAAGTTGAGGTTGAAGGAAACCTCGATGAAGCGGACGCCCGTCTGCACGAGCCGGCGAGCGAGCAGGCAGCGCTGGCCGAATTCATCGCCGAACGACAGGCGCAAAGACGACGGCTCGGCGGCGAGGTTGAACGCCTTCATGAAGTCGCCCTTCGCGAGCGAGAACGTGCCAGTGATGGCGTCGTCGTATTCGGTGATAGCCTTGTCATTCGCGTGCTGCGCGCGATAGCTGGCGCGCATTTTCTCCAAAAGATTTTCGCGGTCGGAGACGCGCATCGTCGTGAGATAATCGGGCCGCGTGAGACCGGCGGGGCCTTTCTCGGTGTCGGTGAGATAAACGAAGCCGTGCTTCGCGCCGAGGAAGCCGGGGCCGCGCATCGGATTCGGATAACCGATGAGCACGTAGGGCGGAATGCCGCTGCCCGCGGTGCCGAGCTGATGCGCGACCATCGAGCCGATCGACGGATAAACAATCGTGCCCGTCGGTCGCCGGCCGGTGTGGACGAAATTGGTCGCGGCGGAATGCTCGTCAATGATGGTGTGGTTCACCGTGCGCAGCAGCACGAAGCGGTCGAGAATGTCGGCGGTGTGCTTGAGGTGCTCGCACACCTGCACGTCGCGGATGGCGGTGTTGATGGCCGGGTAGGCGGAGCCGGCGATTCTCTTCGCGGGATCGCCGAGGCGCTTGGGATCGAACGTGTCCACGTGCGCCATGCCGCCGGGGAGCCAGAGGAAGATGCAATGCTCGGCCTTGCCCTTGGGGAAATTCTTCTTCTCCGCAGCGGCGACGTTCAACGGGTAATTTCCGGCGAGTCCGAGCGCAGCCGCGCCCATGCCGGCGCGGGCGAGGAACTGGCGCCTAGTCACGAGTTCAGTAGTCAGCGGATAAGAGCTTTGCCAGCCACGATTTTTTCGGAGGTGCATGGATTTTCAAGTATTCGATTTCAGTTACTAACGAACCGACACTTTTTTCTAAAGCGGCTTTCAGTTCATGCTCAGACGTATCTTTCGTGAAAATGTGAGTGTTTTGAACTTCGAAGTTGTAACCAACAATTTCGCCCTGCTCAGTTCGTTCAACCAACCGGACGTTTAACGCCGCAAAACGTTTGTGGCCGATCTCTTTATTCACCCACCAGCAAGGAGAACTGTCGATTCGATGCTCACATTTTTGACTTTGGAGGTATGTGCCAGCGCCGAAACATTCATCACCGATTTCCTGAAGGTATGCACGAACCATTGAACTCAGACCAGTAAACTGATCTACTAAATTCTTCAGACGCTGTTCAGCGCGCTCGTTCCTAGCAGTCAACTCCGCTTTGGCTTCTTGGGCAGCATTTTTAATCCACGTCACAAAGCACCTTTGATTGAAATAAATTCAAGTGATTTGCCGATTTTCTCACGGCACAAACAAAAACTCCGGCGTGTTCACCAGCGCCCACAACGAGTCCTCCATCCGCTCGCGCCAGTCGGTGCGCAGGCGCGGCGTCGGCTCGTCGCCTTTCGCGATTTTTTTCGCGGACTCGAGCTTGATGTCGGTGGCCTTGTCGTTGAGATGGTTCGACCAGCTCAATTGCAGCGTGCGGTCGTATTCCTTCTTGAGCGACTTCGGCGGCGCGGGCAGCACGCGTTTCTCGTAGCCGCTTTCGAGTTCCTTCACGAACAGCTCGCGCTCCTCGGCCGTCGGCGGACGCGAGAGGACGCGCAGGAAAACTTCGTCAATCAGCGCGGGCAGCGGCTGCGATTTCACGGCGACCTCGGTGAGCGCGCAATCGTCCGAGAGGCGCGTGATGCGGGCGTTGGCCATGTCGCCATTCGCGAGCGCGGCGGGCTGGAGGACGTTGGGCGAGTCGTCGCGGGCGTTGCGCGCGTTCTGCCGCGCGTCGCGCCAGCCGAACGTCCCGAGCAAATCCGCGATGGCCTGCGCCTTGGGAAGCGCGAGCGCGGGCCGGTCGCGGTCATTCGCGAAGCCGGTGAACTCCCACGCGCGGCGCGGCACGCCGAAGTTTTGGAAGTCCTTGCCAGACCGCACGGCGTCGTTGTCGAGCGTGAGCACCTCGGTGCCGAACTCCTTGCCGACGACGGCGAAGAGCGAATCAACCGCCTGCTCGGCCGTCATGCGACGGCGCGCGGGCGAGGCAAAGAGGCGGTCCTTCGGCTCGTCCGACTCGGGCACGTGCAGGCCGGCGACGCGCTGATACGCGTGCGAGTTGAGGATGAGCGACGCGACATGTTTGAAATCGTAATCGTGCGTCATGAACTCGCGCGCGAGCCATTCGAGCAGCTCGGGATGCGACGCCTTCGCCGTTTCCCAATCTTCGACCGGCTCGACGAGTCCCCAGCCGAGGTAGCGTTTCCAGATGCGGTTCACGATGACTTTCGCGAAGCGCGTGTTGCGCGGGTCGGTGATGAACGCGGCGAGTTCCTCGCGATGGCTCTTTGGGTCGCGCACCACGCCATCGGGGAGCGGCGCGTTCAGGGCCTTCGTGAGCGTCCAGGCCGGCGGAACTTTTTCGCCGGGCTTGAGCGTCACGTTGACGAGCCGGCCCACGGTGATGTTCGCGTTCGGCGGAATCGAGCTGCTCTTGGGCACTTCCTCGCCGTCCTGCTTGAGCATCGCGGCGAGGCTGAACAAATCCTTCTGTTTGAAATCGTGATACGGCGCGTCGTGGCAGCGGGCGCACATGAGATTCATGCCGAGGAACGCCTGCGCGACAATCTGCCCGCGGTCCGCCATCGGCACGTCGTTCTGCGACGCGATGCCGAAGCCCGCCGGCCCGCCGCCATAAACGCTGCCCTCCATCATCACGAGCTCGGTCGCGAAACGGTCCATCGGCTTGTTGTCGGTGAACGACTCGTGAATCCAAAAACGAAACGGCCCGGTGTTGTTGAGCGTGGGCTTGAGGATGGACGGATTCTCCGCGAGCACGTCCTGCCAGTAACTCACCCAATGGTCCGCCCAGCCCGGCTCTTTCAGAAAGCGCGCGATGGCATTCGCGCGGCGCTGCGGAGATTTGTCGGCGACGAACTCGCGAATCTGCTCCGTGGTCGGCGGCACGCCCACGGTGTCGAGCGCGAGGCGGCGGAGGAAACTGAAATCATCCGCGAGCGGCGCGGGCTTCACCTGCGCGGCGTCGAGCTTCGCGCCGATGAAACGGTCAACGTGGTTCTGCACCGGCATCGCGGCGGAAACCGCTGGCACGATGAGCGCGGGAATTTTCGCGAGCGACTGGCGCGCGAGCTCGTGGCGCATCGCCCAATACTTCGTTTCCTCTGCGGCGACCTCGGTGCGCTTGCGCGCGTTCATCGTGATGAGCTGCGCGCGGCGCTCGTTGATGAAGCCGGTCCAGCCTTCGTCGGTGTGGGGGATGGGTTTCTTCGGCGAGAGCAGGACGTAGCGCGACGGCGGAGTGCCGGAAGCCAGCGCTCGGAGTTCCACCGTCACGCTCATTTCGCCCAGGTCCGCCCGCATATTTTTTCCACCCACGAACGCCTCGAAGACGAACAGATGCTCGCGCCCGTCGGACTTCACCGTGGCCCAAGTCTCCGCGTGGCCCATGCGTGCGAAACGCAGACCATCGGGCAGATTCTGCGGCATGGGCGGGACGGGTTCGTGGCCGTCGGTGCGCGCCTTGATGAAGGGCGTGAGCGCAATCTGCTGGTCGTCCACGAAGAGCCGCGCCGATTGCAGCGAGCGCATCAGCAGCCGGTGCTCGCCCTTCGGCAAAGTCACGAGCGCCGACGCGCGCAGCAGGAATGGCGACGTGCGGTCCTCACGCACGCCCTTCGCGGAATATTTCTGCGGCACCTCGGTGAAGCCGAACGCTGGCACCGTGTAAGTCTCCACCGGCAGGGGCGCGGTGAAATTCCACGTGCCGCTGGCGCCGAGGTTCTCGACAATCTCCACGCGCACCTCGCCCTTCGGCAGGTCGCGCGAAAAGGCCGGCGGCGGAGGCGCGACGAAGTTGAAGCGCTTCTTCACGTCGGACTCGGAGAGCGTCTTGTGGTAGAGCGCGACTTCGTTGATGAGGCCGTGAAAAGTCGCGTCGAGCTTGCCGCCCATCGCGGAGCCAATCCACAAATCGTCGTCGTCCACAATGGGCGCGGCGTCGGATTTGCCGCCCATGTCCCACGTGCCCGTGACCGGCACGCTGTCAATGTAGCCGCGCAAACTGTCACCCTTGCCGAACGTGTAGGTCAGCGCGAGGTGATGCCACCCGCCGCCGGTCGGGAAGCCGGTCTCCGAAGTCCAGCGATGCCAGTGCGCCTCGCCGTCGGCTTTGCTCGCGGGCTTGTCCGCGTCGCGGAAAAGAAATGCCAGATGCGCCACACTGCCCTCGCCCTTGAGGCGCATCGCGTAATTCTGGTTCTGCGACTTCTCGCCACTCGCGCCCGTGCGGCCCTTCGCGATGACATAGACCATCTGCCCGCTCTTGAGCGCGCTGACCGAGACCCACGCTTCCATCGTGAGGCTCTCGCCCTTTTTGAAATCGAGCGGGCTGTTCGCGCCGGGGTCCTTCACCTGGATGTGCCCGGTCTTCTCGCCGAACTGCACCGCCGTCCCGTCCGGTTCGAAATCCGGAAACTGCTCCTGCTTCTGCGCGAGCTTTTGCAACTCCACCCGGCCCTCGACCGATCCGTTGAGCGCGGCGGCGTCCTTGCCCGGCGCAAGATTTTGAATCGTGGTCGCGTCGGTGTCCTTGAGCCGCCAGTAGGCCGCCGGCTTGTCGGCGAGAATGAGATCGGCGTAGCGGGATTTTTTCGCGGCGGCGAGGAGTTGCGGTGACGCGAGCGTCAGCGCGAGGAGCGGGGCGAGAATGAGGCGCAGCATGGTTTGTTGGACGCGGTTCAGGCGTCGGTATTGACTGGAAAGTGGCAGAGCTGCCGTCGGCAGACAATGGCTCACTTCCGCAATCGATGAAGTCTCGTTGCTTCGACTGCTACGAGCTTACGCGAGAATTCCCCTGATCACTTCCCCATAATCCACATCCAGCCTTTGCCTCCCCGGATACTGGAGCTTGCGCGGATCGAGGCCCATCTGGTGCAGCACGGTCGCGTGGAGGTCGGTGACGTAGTGGCGGTTCTCGACGGCGTGGAAGCCAAGCTCATCCGTCGCGCCGTGGACGATGCCGCCCTTCGTGCCGCCGCCCGCGAGCACGCACGTGAAGCCGTGCGGGTGATGATCGCGGCCCGTGCCCATCGCGCCCTCGTTGAAATCCGCGCCCGGCGTGCGGCCGAACTCGGTGCCGATGACCACGAGCGTGTCGTCGAGCAGGCCGCGTTGCTTGAGGTCCTTGATGAGCGCGGCGATGGGCTGGTCCACGTTGCGCGCGAGCCGCGAGTGGTTCGCCTTGATGTCGCGGTGCGAATCCCACGCGCCCGCGCTGCCGATGCCGCCGTGGAAAAGCTGGATGAACCGCACCCCGCGCTCGACCATCCGCCGCGCGACGAGGCATTGCTGGCCGAACGTCTCCGTCTCCTTCTGGTCGAGGCCATACATTTTCTTCGTCGCCTCGGATTCCTTTTGCAGGCCGAGCGTGTCGGGAATCGCCGTCTGCATCTGGAACGCCAGTTCGTAGGACTTGATGCGCGCGCGGAGAAATTCGTCGTCGGGATAATCAATGCCGGAGAGGCGGTTCAATTTTCCGAGCAGCGAAAAATTATGCTCCTGCTCCTCGGGCGTCATCGTCGGGTCGGCGGGCTTGATGAACGCGAGCGGCTTCGACGGGTCGGTGTTGAGGCGCACGCCGGAATATTGCGGGCCGAGGTAGGCCGCGCCGTGCGTCCACACGCCGCCGCAGCAATCCGCGCTCGGCTCGCCGATGACGACGAACTCCGGGAGATTGTCCGTGAGCGAGCCGAGGCCGTAGGTGACCCACGAGCCGATGGTCGGGTGCGCGCCCTCGCGGACATTGCGGCCGGTGTGGAACGTGAGCTGCGCGCCGTGGTTGTTGTCAATCGTCCAGAACGAGCGCACCACCGCGAGGTCGTCGGCGCACGAGCCGAGGTGCGGGAACCAGTCGCTCACCACCAGCCCGCTCTGCCCGTGGGTGCGGTAGCCGGTGTTCAGCGCCATGATTTTTTTGTAAACGTCGCGCTTCTGCGTGTCGATGTTCGGCAGGTTCTGCTTGATGAGCGTGTCGTTCACCACGCCCTTGTGCGGCGTGTCCTCGATGAGCTTGCCGGCATATTTGTTCAACTCCGGCTTCACATCGAAGCTCTCCAGGTGGCTCAACCCGCCGATGAGGAAAATCCAGATGACCGACTTCGCGCGCGGCGTGAACTGCGGCTGGCCGTTGGGCGGCGTGAACGCGGGCGCGTCGTTGGCGCGCAGCACGCCGTCCTTGAACAGCATCGCGCCAAGGGCGACGCCGGTGAAGCCCATGCCGGTCTGCGTGAGGAACTGCCGGCGCGTGACGCCGCAGGCGCCGAAGGGGTTTGGAGTCTTCATTGAGGAAAGCTATTTGGTAGGCTCCGATTGAGTGGTGGCAGTCAAATCTTTAGTCGCATCATCGAACAGTCGCACGCGCCAAAGCAGCCATGTTTCAGCAGGTTTGTAAAACTCGAAGCAGAGTGGTGCGTGGAGTTTCTCGAAGCGCCAAACGTAAACAAGTTTGCAAAGGGAGTCGGATTGGCGGGCGACGCCTAGAAGTTCGTAACCCAGAGTCTTGCCTATGCTGGGACGGCCTTCGATGACTCTGACCAGACCGTCGGTGAAGGAACCTGTCGTCGTTGCGTCGTGAGAGTAAGCTTTGACAAGGGCTTCGATGGAAGGACGCGTGACGCCCTGGACCAAACCCTTCATACACTCGTCTGTGGATTTAAGAATTTTGGCGAACTCTGGAATGGTTTGCCTCAACTGACTCGGAGTTTCTTGGACCCAAAGGGCATTAAAGTCGGGGCCGGCGGTTTCATCTCCGAATCCGATTTGCGAGATAGTCCATTCTTTGTCCCCTTTGTTGAACACAAAAACCACCGGAAAAGGACCAAGACTGTGTTTGCGAAGATAGGCGAGTTTCAGCAGGCGTCCTCCGATTCGCCTCGAACCGACAAACACGAATTCACCTTTGAGCGGTTTGCCGAGGTCTCCCTTCAGCATCACCTCACCCACGGCCAGCGTCGCGGCCATCTCGCCGGCCTTCGAGGAGGCGGCGCTCTTTTCAGCGGCGTATCGGGAAAACAGATCAGCACAGGCAGACTTGCTTTCACCTCCGCTGAACTGGCGCATGAATTTGTCTGCCGCAGCCTTGAGTTCAAGATACTCCGCTTCAGGAACAACAGGCAGGGCGGGTTCTGAGGCGGACTTGAGCGATTCCTCCACCGCGATCAAGGTGGAAGCAGCCATCAAGGCACACGCAAACACTATCATAGCTCGTCCCTCCGAAATGTTTGCCGCGCGTGCTCTCATCGGATGGTCACGAAATCGTTGTGGTTGAAGAGCACCATCACGAGGTTTTCGCGGGCGCGCTGGGCGTCGGAGCGCGGGCGGCTCGCCCGCGTGTTGATGGCCTCGGCGGGGGCGGATGGTTTCGACATTGCGGCGGCGTTCGTCGTGGTTGAACTCGCCGGCAGGATGCCAGCGGTCCCAGGCGCGCCCGGTCGCTTCGCCGGCTTCGCGATTTGCTGCTTCAGGAAATCCGCGCACAACTTCGCCTCCTCCTTCGTCGGCTTGCGCGCGAGCACGCGTTCGTAGGCGGCGGTGATGAACTTCGCGTCGTCGTTGCCGGATTTCGCGGTGAGCGTTTCGGCGAGCACGTCGGCCTGGGTGAACGTGAGTTCGCTGTTCGCCATCGCGAGCGCCTGGTGCGGCATCACGGTCACGGGGCGCGAGTAGCATTCCACCGGATTCGGCCCGTCGAAAATCTTGATGAACTCCACCTCCTTCTCCGGCGCGATGCGCAGATAGACGCTGCGGCGCTTCGAGGTGAGGCCGAGTTTGTTGTCAATGTCCGGCCCGCCCATCGCGAGGTCGAGGCTGCCACTGACATGGAGGACGTTGTCGCGCACGGCCTCGGCTTCCATGCGGCGCGAGTTCATGCGCCAGAGATAAACGTTGTCGCGGTCGAGCTTCGCGCTCGCGGCGTCGGGCGTGGAGGCCATGCGGTAGGTGCTGCTCGTCACGATGAGGCGGTGGATGTCCTTCATCTTCCAATCGCGCGCCATGAACTCCGCCGCGAGCCAGTCGAGCAACTGCGGGTGCGACGGCGGCTGGCCGTTGCGACCGAACTCATTCAGCGTCGGCACGAGGCCGCGGCCGAAGTGATGCGCCCAGATGTGATTCACGGCCACGCGCGCGGTGAGCGGGTTGTCCTTGCTCGCGAACCACTGCGCCAGCGCGAGCCGGCGGCCGGTGCTGGTCGGTGGGAATGCTTCGAACTTGTTCGGCGCGTAGGCCGTGGTGACGGGCGCGGTCAAATCCTTGTCGGCCTTGGCCATCGCCTTCTCGGCGGTGGTGAGCGTCTTCTTCGCGGTCGTCAAAGCCGTCGCGCTCTTGGCAGTGATGCCCTTGTCGCCGCCCTGGGCGTCCTTGTCGGCCTTGGCCTGTGCGACCTTCGTCGCGACTTCGGCTTCTTCGAGTGTGAGCTTCGCTTCGAGCACCGCAGCCTTTCGCTGCGCGACGACGGCTTCCTCGGCGGCCTTCTTCCACTCGGGCGAGTTTTTCTTCGTCTCCAATTTCTCCGCCGCGAGCGTGGTCTTGAAGGAATTCACGCGCGCCTCGGCGAGCGCCACATTGCGCTCTCCCTCGGCAACCGTCTTGGCCGTGGGCAACGGCTTCAACGCCGGCGGAAGTTTCGCCGCGGCGGCCTTGGCGCGCGTGGCAGCCTTGCCGGTGAGCGGCTTCGCGGAGTTCGTCGAGGTGCCTTCCTTCAAGTCCGCCAGAAATTCACGCGCGTCAGCCAGCGAATGTTCAGCGGCGGCAAGATCATCCTTCACCACGAAGTCGCGCTTGTCCGGGCGCACAGCGAGCAGCGGCAGCGTCACGGGCTTGGCTTCATATTTCGCGCCGAAGATGCGCGGCACGTTCGGCTGCATGACTTCGTTCGTGAGCGGCTTGCGCTCGTCACCGCGCGCGAGGACGTAGGTCTTCGGCGCGAGCGTCGCATCGTAAATGCGCACGAGGCCGTCGCCGGTCTTGTCGGTGTCCACCTGGCCGGGGACGCGGTCGGTGCGGACTTGGTGCCCCTCGAAGATGGAGCGCACCTCGTAATATTCGCGCTGCGAAATGGGGTCATACATGTGGTCGTGGCATTTCGCGCAGTTCATCGTCACGCCCTGGAACGCCTGGAAGGTGTGGCCGATGGTGTTCTCCAGCCAGCGCTCGCGGCTGAGAGAGTTGAAATTGCGGACGAGGAAACCGGTGGCGCGCAACGCGGACTCATCGGTGGGCGCGAGTTCGTCGGCGGCGAGCATCTCCAAGAGCATCCGGTCGTAACCCTTGTCGGCGTTGAGCGACTCGATGATCCAATCGCGCCAGCGCCAGATGTGCGGCTTGCTGTCGCGCGGGATGTTTTGGTAGCCGGTCCAGTCGGAGTAACGCCACACGTCCATCCAATGCCGCGCCCAGCGCTCGCCGTAGCGCGGGCTGTCGAGCAAATGGTCCACGGCCTTCTCGTAGGCATCGGCGGATTTGTCGGCGAGGAACGCGCTCATCTGCTCCGGCGTGGGCGAGAGGCCAATGAGGTCGAGATAAACGCGGCGCAGCAGGACTTCCTTCGAGGCTTCGGGGCGCGGTGTGAGCTTGCGAGCTTGGTGCTCGGCGGCGATGAAGGAGTCAATCGGATTGCGAATGACGAATGACGAATGACGAATGGCAGGCACTGGCGGACGCTTCACCGTTTCAAACGGCAGCCAGCGATACGACGCGAGCGCCTTCGTCCACTCGGCGATTTTCTTTTTGCCGTCGGCAAGTTCCTTCTTCGACGGCGAGTCCTTCGCGTTGCCGGGATTGTGGCCGAGGAGAAGTTCCGTTTCGTTGTCCACGCCGTCGCCGTCGGAATCTTCCTTCGCGATTTCCGCGAGGCGATGCGGGATGTCCAGCTTCTTGCCCGCCTTCCCCGCCTCCTCGCCGAGTTTGCGCAGGCGGTCGCCGAAGGGATTGTGCGGAAATTCTTCGAGGCTCTCCGGATTTTTTTTGTCGCTCGGCAGATGGCAGGTGGTGCAGTTGGCGAGCGACTTGGGGAGGAAGCGGTCGTAGTGCTTCACGAACGCGACGCGGTTCGCCGGCGTGGCGGACGCCACGAATGCAAACGCAAGGAACGCGCCGAGGAGCGCTAGGGGCAGAATGATTTTCCGATGTGAGGCAGGCATAGTTCGTCGGCGCATTTCCCGCCGCGGGTGACAAGGGACTTCGACGGGAAGCATGGGCGCGCTATTCGTGGCGGCCGGGAACCGCCGCGCTCCGTCACGTGAGCAATTTCACGGGCGCGACCTTGATCTGGCTGGCGACGCGCGCGGGAATGGCGGCGGCCTTCATTTTTCCACGGCCGTCGCGCGTGACGCACACGACGGTGAGTTTGCCGCGCGCGACCTCGATTGGCTCGGGTGCATTGAGTTTGCGGAAGATGAAGAGGTAAGTGAGCGCCTTGGATTTTTTGGCGGCGACGAGCAGGTGGATCTCGACCTCGTCCTCGAAGCGCAGCGGCTTTTTGAAATCACACGCGGCGTGGACGCGCGGCCAGCCGACGGGCGGATCGGTCTGCGTGGTGACAATCGAGAGACCGAGCGAGCGGAAGAAGGCGTGCTCCGCCGTCTCCATGAAGCGGAAAAGATTCGAGTAGTGCATGATGCCCGCCATGTCGGTGTCGGCGAACTCCACGCGGCGGGTGATCTTGAACTCGTAGGGCATGGGGGAAGTTATGATTTATGCTTTATGATTTACGAGCCGAAAGGCGGCGCGTCGTTTGGTGTCCACGCTTCAGCGTATCAGTGGCGCGGAGCACGCTGAAGCGTGGACTCCAAACTCACTTGCTCGCGCCGATCACGTCGGCGTAGGTCATCACGGATTCCTTCGCCATCGACTGAATGCTGAAGCGCTCGTGGACCGCCTTCCGGCCCGCCTCACCCAGCGCGCGGGCGCGAGGGCGATCGAGCAGGAGCGACTCGATGCCGTCGGCGAGCGCGACGGCATTCGGTTCCGCAATGAGGCCGCCGCCGGTGTGCTGGATGATTTCCGGGAAACCGCCGTGGCGCGGTTGCACGACCGGCACGCCGGCCGCAAGCGCCTCGATGACGTAGAGGCCGAACGCTTCGCCGTAAAGTGCCGGCGTGGAAAAGACCATGAGTGATTTCAGAAACTCCACCTTCTGTGCTCGATCCACGTTCGGAAAAAACTCCGCGTCCTTCAGCAGGAGCATCCTTTCGAGCCGCGCCTTCGCGGCGGCGACCACCGGCTCGTCGGAGGGACCGCAGCCGCCGCCGATGCGGAGTTTCAATTCCGACACCGTGCCGCGGCGGCGGAGTTCGATGAAGGTCTCGACCGCGAGGTCCAATCCTTTCTCCCGGCACATCCGCGCGAAATAGCCCAAGGTGGGTCGAGCGCTGGGAGTTGAGGGTTGAGAGAAGCCGTCGAGATTGATGCCATTGTAGAGCACGCGCACCTGATGCGGCTTCAATTTCATCCGGCGCGCCATCAGGTCGGCGTAGTAGCGGCTGGGCGCGATGAAGAGATCCACATCGCGCGCGCGCTCGGC
>JACQFS010000054.1 GCA_016199935.1 Verrucomicrobiota bacterium | reverse complement strand
CGCGCGGGTCGGCGAGCTGGTGCTGGGCGAGGGCGGCTTTGATTTCCGGCTCCTGCCCCACGAGGATGAGCTGCGTGAGGCGGTGGTCGGCGGCGAGGGCGAGTTTTCCACCTGCGACCATGACTCCGCAGCCGTGGTCGCCGCCCATGACATCCAGGCAGATGCGCATCGCGGGAGAGCTTGGGCTTAACGGGCGCGGAATGACAATCGGAAATCCAGTCGCGTAAAAAGCAAAAGGCGCGGGGAGAAATCCGCCGCGCCTTCGCTGAAACGGGTCAGGCCTTGGCCTTGATCGTGACGATCTGGCGGCCCTTGTAGAAACCGCACGACGGGCAGACGCGGTGCGGAAGGCAGGGCGCGGCGCACTGGGGGCAGTTGTTCAGTTGCGGCAGCGTGAGGACGCTGTTGTAGGCGCGGCGCATGCGCTGCCGGCTGTGCGATGGTTTACGTTTGGGGACGCCCATAGGTTTACAGTTTCAGTTTGTCCAGTGCGGTCCAGGCTCCGGAGGACAGCTCCGGGCGGGCAGCGCGTTCTTTTTCAGTTTCGGAGCGGGACTTCGGCAGCCCCGCGCAATCCTCGTCGCACACCGGGTGCGACGGAAGGGCGAGGAGAATGTCTTCGCGCAAGGGGAGTGTCAAGTCCACCGCTTCGTTCACCACGGGCACCGCGTCCTCCCCCTTGAGCTGCAAATGACAGGCCCAGTCCTCATGCCCGAAGTCGAGGGTGAACGGCTTGAGACAACGGCCGCACTCGAACGTGATGCGCATCCGCCAGCTTCCCTGCACGAGGATCGCGTCGTCCATCTGGCTGGCCTCGAAGTCGTATTCGAGCGGCTCGCGGGCGTGGACCAGTTCGTCCAGCCCGACCAAGCCAACCTCCTCGGGCGCGAGCTGACCCGAGAGCGCGACGTTGCGCTCGGAGAGTGTGAGGAGATTAAGGAGCAGGGGCATGGCCTCGATCACTTGCGGAGTTTCTTGCGCAACGCCGCCGCCACATTCTCCGGCACGAACGGCGTCACGTCGCCCCCGAGGCGCGCGATTTCCTTCACGATGTGCGAGCTGAGGAAAGTGTAGGTGTCCTTCGGCATCATGAAAATCGTCTCGATGCCCGGCCGCAACTTGCGGTTCATCAGCGCGAGCTGGAACTCGAACTCGAAGTCCGACACCGCCCGCAGCCCGCGCACGATGGCCGAACTGCCGCGCGACTCGACGTAGTCCACGAGCAGGCCGTTGAAGGTGTCGGCCTCGACGTTGGGAAGATGCGTCATCGCCTCGATGGCCAGCCGCTTGCGCTCGGCGAGCGAGAAGAGCGGCTTTTTCCCCTCGTTCCCCGCCACCGCCACGATGACGCGGTCAAAAAGTTTCGCGGCCCGCTGGATCACGTCGAGGTGGCCGTTGGTGAGCGGGTCGAAACTGCCGGGATAAACCGCGATGCGCATGGGCGGAGTGTAGCCGCTGGCGCGGAAGCTCCAAGTTCAAAGCTCAGGCGGGTTTCACCAACTGCGCCGTGTCCGTCGTCGCCGTCTTCCACGGCACCTCGAAGATGCGGATGGGTTTCTGGAAACCCTTGGGTATGACGGGCGCCAGCTCGACGCATGTGGCCGCGAGCGCCGCATCGTCGCGCCGGAGGTCCGCGTGCGTGGCCTCGCTGATGATGATGCGGCCGCGGCCAGAAACGCCTTCAAGGCGGCTGGCAAGGTTCACCTCACGGCCGAACACGGTGTAGTTGAGGAATGTGTTCTCGGAGCCCATGAGGCCCACGATGGCGGTGCCGGAGTTGATGCCGGTGCCGAGCGAGAGCAGCGGGAGCAGGTTGACCGGCGGCTCGCCCCGCGCGACGCGTTCCTGGTTTTGCTCCTCGCGCAATTTGTTTTCCTCGGCGCGCTGGAGATTGAGCTGGAACATCGCGCGCTGCGCATCAATCGCCGCGCGCACACAGCAGAGCGCGTGCTGCGCGTTCGGCACCGGCGCGCCCCAGAAGGCCATCACACAATCGCCGATGTATTTGTCGAGCGTGCCCAGGTGCTTCTTGATCTGGTCGGCGATGGCCGCGAGGTAAAGGTTCACCGTGTTGAGCGTCTCGCGCGCCGCCGCGTCGAAGTAAGCCTCGGCCTGCTCGGGCGAAAGCTTGTGCGCGCGGACAAATTCCTCAGCCTTGGCCTGCGTAGAGTCGGTCATCTCGGTGAACCCGCGCACGTCGGCGAAAAAAACCGTGATGGCGCACCGCGCGCCGCCGAGGTTGAGCTTCTCGGCCTTGAGCAGCTCGTTGACGACGTCGGGCGAGACGACTTTCGAGAACACTCCCCGCACGCGGCGCCGTTCCCGTTGCTCAAACACCATCTGGTAGGTCACGGCCGCAACGTGCGTCATCAACAATCCGCCGGCCACCGGCGCGACGATCGGAATCCACCAGCGGGTGGCGACGTAAATCCACGCCGCCACCACGCAATAGGCCCCGGCGACGACCACCACGAGCACGCTCGGCCACGGCGCGCCCAGCCGCCACGTGATCACCGAGGCGAGCGACGCCATCGCCGCGATGAGCAGAATGTCAATGGCGAGCGGGCTTTGCCGGATGAAGCGGCCGGTGAGCAGCGAGTTGGCGACGTTCCAATGCTTGCTGACGAGGTAGGTCTCCTTCTCGATCGGCGAGGCGCCCACGTCGGAGATGTTGTTGCCCGCGCCGATGGAGCCGATGACGACGAGCTTGCCGCGCCAGTCGGGATGGTTGGTCGCGCCAAGGCCGAGCAGGTCATGAATGCCGTCCTTCGCGATGCGCGGGTCGTTCCACGCGATGCCCCAGTCGATGTAGAAATATCCCTCGTCATCGAGCGGAATGACCCGCTCCACTCCGCCCTCGCCGCGCAAAACAATCCGGCGCGGCTCGACCACCGCCTTTGCGAGATCGAGGCCCAGCGCGCGCGCAGCCATGACGATGCCGAGGTGCCAGATGCGGCCCTGTTGCGGGTCGTCCTTGAACGGGTGCGCGCGCCGCAGCACGCCGTCGGAATCCTTGGCGCTCGTGGCGTGCGCCATCGCCCACGCATTGGTTCGGAACATCGCCGCCGGCGGGATGGCGGACCAGCGCGCGCCGGAAGTTTCGCCGAAGACGGCGAGGATCACGTTGCCGGCGTTCCTGAGTTGCTGGGCGAAATACTCGTCGGAAGGAATCTCTTTGCCGTTCGAAAGTTTCACGCTCCGCTCAGGCCGCGGCTCGTCCAACTGATCGAAGAGGATGTCGAAGCCGATCGCCTCCGCACCTTCCGCCGCGAGCTTCTTCACCACGCGGCCGTAGAGCTGCCGCGGCCAAGGCCATTTGAAATCCAACCCTTCGTTGACGAGTTTCAATCCCTCGTCGTCCACGAAGACCGCGGCGAGATTCGTCGCCACCGGCGCAGGATGGCGGAAGGCGGCGCGCGCGCGCCAGTCGTAGGTCATCCATTCCAGGCGGCGCAGGCCATTGAACACCTCGAGCGTGCGCGAACCCCAATGGGCCAGCGCCACGATGACGATGACCGCCAGCGTGATCAGGAACGGCGTGGCCTTGATGGCATTGGGCTTCACGGGAACGGAACGGGTTCAGTCAGCAAAAAACCCCGGAGCACTTTGAGTCGCTCCGGGGTTTTGGAAAATCCGAAAATCAATGGGGCAAATGACTACGGGCCACCACAGCCGCCGCCACCACCACCACCACCGCCGGGAGGTGCGGGTGTGCTGATGAGCGGATAGACGAAGATCGGCGGACCACCGGGCGCAGGCGGAGGCGTCGGGCCACCGCCTTGATTCCAAGTGGAGCTGGCCATTTCCTCCGGAGTCATTGGCTGAACACCCTTACCCGGGACAAACTTGGAGCCGCCGCAGACTTCGACCGAAAGAATCTGGCCGTTGGCGTCCACATAAACCACCACCACGCAACCGTCGCGCACGCGCACGACGCCGTTGGCGTCAATGTCGTAGGTCGTGCCGCGGATGCCGGCGACGCCCGTGGGCATCTTCACTTCGTAACGCGAGGCGGCGGAGGTCTTCCTGACCTTGCCGGTGACGCCGCCCGCTTTGAGATTGAGTTGGGTTTCCACGACTGTGTCGGCCGCGGTCTGCTCGTAAGTGAGCTTCTCGATGCTGACGGTCGTGCTGGGCTTGACGCGGATCCATTCACCGTTGATGCCGAGGGTCAGCTCCACGCTCGAATCAGCGCCGGTCTGGATGATCGCGCCGGGCTTGAGCACCATGCCGGCTTTGAGGGCCGCCCACGCGCCGCCGGTGGAATATTTGGCGTCGCCCTTGACGATTTGCACCACGGCCTTGCCTTCCTTGACGGCCGCCGTGGCGGTCGCCGAGGTGAAGGCGAACACCGCGAAAGCAGCGGCGACGGCGATTGAAAAACACTTACCAGAGAGAAACTTCATAATTGGCTCCTGACGTAAAGTCGGCGGATAATTTAGTCGGATGCCAGCTTAAGCAAACAACCCCTGATGTCAACATAGTTTGTGGCTTTCGCCGCGATTAACGAGCCACCTGAGCACCTGAAAATGAGGAAATCCCGTTTCTCTCCGAACCGCCCGATCCGGGTCCGCCGCCCCGTTTCCCGACTTGGCGTCGGTCCGGGCGGGCGGTAGGCTGCATCCATGTCCCCGACGGAAGCACTGGTCGCCCTCAACCTCATCGAGCACGTCGGCCCCGTCCGCGTGCGGCAGTTGCTCGAACATTTCGGCGACGCGCCCACCATCCTCCGCGCTCCGAAGTCGGCGCTACTCCGCGCGCGCGGCATCGGCGAGGAGACGGCCGAGGCCATCGCCGGCTGGGAGAAAAACGTGGACCTCGCGGCGGAGCTCAAGCGCATCGCCGACTTCGGCTGCCACGTCCTCACGGCGGCGGACGACGACTACCCCGCGCTGCTGAAGGAAATCTACGATCCACCCATCGTGCTCTACGTGAAGGGGCGGTTGCTGCCTTCGGACAAAAATTCCGTGGCCATCGTCGGCACGCGGCAGGTCACGCATTACGGACTCGAGGTCGCGCGCAAGCTCGCCTACCAACTCGCCTACGTCGGCGTCACCGTGGTGAGCGGCGGCGCGCGGGGCATTGACACCGCGGCGCATCAAGGCGCGCTCGCGGCGAAAGGCCGGACCGTGGCCGTGCTCGGCACCGGGATTGACCGCGTGTTCCCGCCGGAGAATGTCGAGCTCTTCGAACGCATCGCGGCGACCGGCGCGGTGGTCACTCAATTCCCGTTCGGCCGGCCGGCGGACAAGCAGACCTTTCCCATCCGCAACCGCATCGTCGCCGGCATGACGCTCGGCACCGTCGTCGTCGAGGCGAACCTCGCCAGCGGCGCGCTCATCACGGCGAACTTCGCGACCGACTACGGCCGGCAGGTTTTCGCCGTGCCGGGGCGCATTGACTCACCGCGCAGCAAGGGCTGCCACGACCTCATTAAAAAAGGGGCGAAGCTTTGCGAAGCCGCCGAAGACATCCTCAACGAGTTCGAGTATCTCTTCCCGAACAGCGCGCGCGCCGGCGGCGACGCGACCGGAATGTTCCCGACGCTCACGCTTTCGGAAAACGAGCAGAAGGTTCTCGATGCGGTGACGAACGAGGAACAGGGCATTGATGAAATCATCCAGCGCTGCGGCCTGCCCAGCTCGACCGTATCCGTCGCGCTGCTCAGTCTGGAAATGAAACGGCTCGTGAAGCAACTGCCGGGAAAACTGTTTGTGCGGCCGACTTGAGGAGCGGCGACGCTCCGGTCGCCGTCGCCGATCAATGTAGGGCAGCCTTCCAGGCTGCCGGTTCACGAGGCATCCTGCCTCGTGTTTTTCACGGCACCATCGCGCACGCTTCCATCGCCGGGCACGATGCCCGGCAACCGGCAGGCGGGACGCCTGCCCTACACTACGGCCCCAACCCCACGCGATAGGCGCGCGTGGTGACGCCCAACCCGCCCGTCTGCGTCCCGTCGTCCAGCCAATCGTAGAAGCCCGCGACGTTTTGCACGAGGCCGGGCGCGGCGATCACGTTCCACGCGCCGCTCGCCAGATTGTCCGACCACAGGATGCGGTAGCTCTTCCCGGCGACGAAGGGGAACCGCAGCGTCAACGCGCCGCCGGGACTCACCGAGAGGGGAACGAGCGCGAGCACGCTCGCACTGTTCGTCGGGTTCGTGCCGGCCAGCGACTCGGCGTAATCGCTCTGGCCGTCGCCGTCGCTGTCGGGCGAAACGTAGCCGCCCGCCACCACGTTCGTGGGCGTGATCGTGACGAGGAACGAGCCGAGGTTGTCCACCGTGTTCAGCCGCCCGCCGCTTGTGGCGTTGGTGAACGCGCCGGTGGCGGAGGCAAAATTAAGGAGAGAGAAGGCATCGCCCACGGCGGGATAAAAGCCGTTGAGCAGCGACAGGCTCAACGTGCCGGCCAGTTCCACGAAGCTGGTGACGTTGAGCACGTCGTATTGGTTGGTGGCCAGCAACCCGCCGATCTCGAAGGAAAGGTTCGCGCTGCTGCGCAGGCTGAGGCTGCCGTTGATCCTGAGCGCGCCCGGCGAACTGCCCGGCGCAATGGTGCCAAAGTTGGTGACCGCGCCGAGAATGGTGCCGGTGCCATTGAGCACCGAGTTGGTGGCGAGCACGAGACCATTGGAGAAAAAGTGCGTGCCTCCGAGCAACTGGAACGTGGCGTTGCTGCTGCCGTTGCCGACGGTGAACGGCAAGCCGTTGGCGTTGGTCGTGCCGCGTGTGACGAGCGTTCCGCCGTTGAACTCGAAAACACCTTGCGCAAGGCCGCCAACTTTGTTGGTGAGAACAAGCTGGTCGGTTTCAAAGTAACCACTGTTGAGGACGTTGGTGCCACGGTTCAGAAGGGTGATCGCCGAGCCCGCCGAATTGGTGACGATGAGTTTCCCGCCCGCGATGGTGATGCGATTGCTGCCGGTGCCACTGAGTGCTCCCATGGTGAGCGCGGTGGCAATAACGGTGCCGCCATTGTTCACGGTGAGCAGAGTGCGCGGGCCACTGTTACCGATGGTCAGTGTGCCGGTGTTGCTCCACAATGAACCCAGACCAGTGACGAGCGCGAGGTTGTTGCTGGAGTTCGCACCGGTGCCGATGGTGCCCGTGGTGTTAAACACCGCGCCGCCGTTGCTCACCACCATTTGATTGGCTGAGGAGCCGTCCACGCCCCCGATGGCTAGGGCTGCCGAGTTACTCCATACCGAGCCTGAGCCGGTGACGAGCACGAGGTTGGTGTCGCCGGTCGCAGCATTGCCGATTGCCCCCGACGCATCGCGAACCACGCCGCCACTACTGACGACAAACTGGTTGAACGCGCCGCTGTTGCCGATTATGAGCGCGCCGCCGTTGGTCCACACTGAACCCGCGCCGGTGACGAGCACGGAGTTGCTAGTCGCCGCGAAGCTGTCCCCAACGGTTGCAGTGCCCGCATTGATGAACCCCGCCCCGTTGCTCAGCACCAGCCGGCTCCCCGAACTGTTGCTGCCCACGAAAACATTCGAGGCCGTCAGCCAGCCTGCGCCCGCGCTCACGGTGTTGAACGCGCCGGTTGCGCCAATGGTGAGGAAGCCCAGGTTGCGGAATACCGACGCCGCGCCGGTCAATTGCACAAGGTTGTTGCTGCTGGTTGATCCCGCACCGACTACAACGTTGCCTTGGTTCGTCACGCCGCCGCCATTCTCGATAATAAGCCGGTTTGCCATGCCGTTGCTGCCCACGGTCAGCCCGCCGCCCACGCCGTCAAACATTCCGAGCAGCCAACGAGAGCCGGATCCGGTGACGATGACACAGTTGGAATCCGAGCCGATGTTCCAGCCGATGACGCCCGCGTTGGTGCGCGAAACCATCGCGCTATTGGTGAGTGTCAGGCAGGTCAGCGCGCCGTTGGTGCCGATGACGGCGTTGTCGAAAGGCCCGTTGACCGCGCCAACGAGCGTCCTCACCTCGTTGTCGTTGATGAGGCCCACGTCGCCGAAAGAGCCGGGCGCGACGATTTCACCGGAGAGCAGAAGCAGCGCGCCGTTGGTGTAGCCATAGAACGTCGCCTCGTTGAGGAACGGTGCGGTGACGGTGCCGGAGTTCACGAACTTGAGCTGGTCCGTGCCGCCCCCGGTCACGGGATTGCCCTGCCAGTTGAGGATGGTGGCGAAGTTGCCGGCGGCATAGGTGGCGAGATTGGAGAACGTGAGTGTCTGCCCCGTGCCGGCCGTGCCGAAGCTTAGCGCGCCGGGAGCAGTCATCTGCAAGTTGCCGATGGCGGGTGCTTGCGCTAGCGCGTTGAGGTTGAGCTCGCCACCGTTCAGCGTGAGTGCGAGGCCGGCAGGAAGTTGGCTGGCCGTGCCGAGCCGCACCTCGGCGTTGGTGGAAACGACCAGCCCGTTGCTGAAGACGTGGCCCGCCGTGCCGGCGAGGATGAACAGCGCGTTGCTCCCGCCATTTCCCACGGTGAAGGCAAGACCGTTAGCGTTGGTGGTTCCGCGGCTGGTGAGCGTGCCGCTGGAGAACTCGAACACGCCGCCGGCGGCACCGCCGTTGGTGAGCACGAGGCGGCTGACATCCAGTGTTCCGCTCACGAGACGATTGGTGCCGCGCCGCACGTCAAGAGTGCTGTTGTCCGCGGCGTTGGTGAGCACGAGCGTGCCACCGGTGATTTGCACAAGGTTGCTATTCGCGCCCGCCACCGGTCCGACGACGACGTTGCTGAACACAACCAGGCTGCCCACGCCGGCGAGGATGCGCCATTCCGTGTTCGTGGGACCAAGGGCGAGGCTCGTGACGCCAACGTTGAACGAGCCGTTGCCGATAACGCCGCCGCGCGTGACGAGCGTGCCGCCGTTAAATTGGAACAGACCGTGCGCCGCGCCGGCCACGACGTTCGTGAGCACAAGTTGGTCGGCTTCGAGGTTGCCGCTGTTGAAGACGTTCGTGCCGCGGTTAACGAGGAAGACCGCGGTGCCGCTCGAATTGGTGACGACGAGGTTGCCGCCCGCGACGGTGATGCGGTTGCTGCCGGTGCCAGTGCCTGCGCCCATGGTGAGCCCCGTGGCGAAGACGCTACCGCCGTTGCTCACGATAAGCTGGCTGCGCGGGCCGAAGTTGCCAATGGTGAGCGTGCCGTTGTTGCTCCACACGGAACCGGCACCCGTAACGAGCGCGAGGTTGTTGCTGGAGTTCGCGCTGGTGCCCAGCGTGCCCGTGGTGTTGAGCACCACGCCACCATTGCTGATGACAAGCTGGTTGAACGCGCCGCTGCTGCCGATGGTCAGGCTGCTGCTGTTACTCCACAGCGAACCGGTGCCGGATACAAATACCAGGTTGGAGTTCGCGTCGGCATTAACTCCCACGGTGCCCGCCGTGTCGAATACTTTGCCGCCGTTACTGACCAGCAACGTGTTGCATGAGCCGAGCTGGCCTACGAAGAGCGTGCTGCTATTACCCCACAACGAGCCGGCACCCGTCACCACCACGAGATTGTAGTTGCCGGCTTTTCCCAGTGCGCCATCCGAGCTAAATACCTGCCCTCCGTTGCTCACTACTAGGCTGTTGAACTCACCACCGCCAGTTCCACCCACGAAGAACGAACCACTGTTATTCCAGACAGAACCTCTGTCAGAAACCACGACGACGTTGTTGCTGGCGTAGATGCTGTCACCGATCGTGCTGCTGTTGTTCAGCACCTTTCCCCCGTTGTTGAGCGACAAAAGGTTCCCAACAGAACCTTCTCCAAAATACAGAATGTCGTTTGTCCAAACCGAACCATTTCCGGTTACTACGACAAGATTGTTGCTGGCCATATAGTGAAGCCCCCCTCCACCCAAATGGCACACGTTACTGTTCAATACGGCTCCGCCATTGGAGATAATCAGGCGGTTGCCGCCGCCATCGTAGCCAAAGTTGAGACCCGCAGTGCTCCAAACCGAACCGCTGCCGGTCACCAGCACCAGGTTGTTGGTCGCTGTGGAGGCATTTCCGACAGTGCCACCCTGACTGCTGATCACCGCTCCGCCGTTTGAGATTATCAACGCGTCTCCTCCAAGGTCGTTTACTCCAACACTTATAAACCAATTATTGCTCCACACGGAACCGATACCGGAAACGACGCCGAGATTTCCACCTCCCCCATTAACACCAATATTGCCTTTGACGTCAGTCACTTTGGCACCGCCGGAGATCACGAACGTGTTGCCGGAACTATTCCAACCGACACTGACATCGCTCGAATTGCTCCATTGCGACCCGAGTCCTGTCACGACCACGGAATTGTTGCTTGCGGTTAGGGTGTTCCCGATTAAGACCTGTCCTTGATTGGTGAGCGCCGCACCGTTGGAGATGACGAGCGTGTTGAAAGCGCCAGCGTTTCCAACGTATAAGCCCACACCGTTGGCGTCTCGGCCAAGCAACCAACTCGTCCCCGGCCCAGTGAGCCACACAGTATTCGAGTTCGCCCCGGTGTTGAGCCCGATCTCGCCCTCCAGCGTGTTCGTCAGCCGCGCGCCGTTGGTAAGCGTCAGCAACGTGAACGAGCCGTTCGTGCCCACGGTCACGTTGCCGGTCACGGTGTTCGTCACGCCGTTGAGCGTGTTGGTCTGTCCGTCGGCGACGAGTTGCGCCGGGGCGTGGCGCGCGGCGAGCAGGAGGCAAAGCCAGAGCAGCAAGCGGGTAGGGCTCGTTGTCCTCAACGAGCCGCGAATACACCGGAACCGCTCAGCACGCCGCGGCGCGGTGAGGACACCGCGCCCTACCTGGGCGGGAAAGGTTCGAGGAGCGTTCATCGCGGACTCGGTGGAATGCTTGGGCTTGGTGAGTCCGTTTGTAGCCAAGCCGCCCGCGCCGGGCAAGTGACAAACCACCGAGACCCGGAGCAGGGAAGCATCCGCAAGCTTTAGCCGGAACCATGCAGTTGAATTCAACGCAAAGGCGCAAAGACGCAAAGACGCCGGTGGAGAAAAAATGGGATGCCTCAGTAATCGCTCGCTCACCGAACGGTGAGCCAGGCACGAGTGCCCAACGAGTCCCGTTCTGCCTCGCGTCTTTGCGTCTTTGCGCCTTTGCGTTAAAAAAACTTCTCCCGACGGCATCGTCACGGTTCAGCTTGCGTTCCCCGACGCCGGCTAAAGCCCGCGGCTACGGCTGCGGTGGGACGCCGGATTTACGCCGCGGCCAACCGTTGCTCGATGTGCTGATACGTGTGGCGCAGGCCCGTGTCGAAGTCCGTCTTGGGCGTCCAGCCGTCGAGAAGTTTTCGCGCGAGCGCGCAGTCCACGGCCTGGCCCCAGATCATCGTCTTGGCCGACTCGTCGAACGCCAGCGGGATTTCCTTGCCGGAAATTTTCACGATGCGCTCGCCGATCTCGCGGATCGTCACGCGGCCCTCGGCGCCGAGGTTGAACGGCCCGACCACTTTCATCCGCGTCTGCGCCTCCACGCTGCGCATCAGGCCGTCCACGATGTCCGCGACGAAACAGTAGGAGCGCGTCTCCGCGCCGGTGCCGAGGATGCGGAAGGGCGCGCCCGCCGGCCACTGGATCGCGCGGTGGCAGAAGACGGGAATCACCGAGCCGGTCGCGATGTCAATGTCCTGGTTCGGCCCGTAGGCGCCGACGATGCGCGCCATCGAGACGCGCAGCCAGTCGTGCTCCTTCGCCATGCCTTGCAGCGTGATTTCGCCGAGCAATTTTCCCCAGCCGTAGCTGAGTCCAGGGCTCGCGGGATGAGCGTCGGCCTCGACGAGCGGGCGCGCGTCGGGCGATTGCTGCAAGCCCTCGGGATAAACGTGCGACGTGCTCGCGTAAAACAGCGACGGCATCTTCGTCTCGACGATCGCGGCGAAGATGTTCTGATCCATCAGCAGGTTCTGGTTCAGCACCGTGCCGGCGTAATCGAGATAGACCTTGATGCCGCCGACCTTCGACGCGAGGTGAAACGTCACGTCCACGCCGCGCACCGCGTCGAGCGCCTGTTCGTAGCGGCGCAGGTCGCACTGCCGGAAGTCCACGCGCGCGAGCATCGGCTTGAGCCACTCGAGGCGGCCGCGTTCGAGATTGTCCACCGCGCGGATGCTCGCGCCCTCGTCGAGCAGCCGGCGCATGAGGTTGGAGCCGATGAAGCCGGCCCCGCCGGTGATCAGCACCTTTTTGTTTTTCCAAAAGGAACTCATCGCCGGCTCATCGCTTGTCGCACCACGCGTGCATCATGAACGGATGGCCCGCCTCGCCGACGATGCCCTTGAATTCAATCCGGTAGTCCGGCTCACACTCGCGCACAATCGCCGCCATCTGCTCCGCGTGCGCCGGATCGTGATACGTGGTCATCGCGATCTTCGGCCGGTGCTTGCGGATCGTCTCGCGCGCGCCGCGGAGCGCCGCGACCTCGAAGCCCTCCATGTCCGCCTTCAAAAAAGTGACCGCGAGGTTCAGCCGCGCGCAGAGGTTGTCGATGGTGTCAATCTGCACCGGGTGCGGCGTGGGCGTGGTGACGATCATCGAGTTGCCGATCTCGGACCGGATGTAGGCCGTGCCCGGCGCGTCGCCGATGGCCACGGGGACGATCTGGACGTTAGGCGTCTTCGCGAAAGTCCGGCGCAGGCATTTTTGAAAATCCGGCAGCGGCTCGATGCAGACGACCTGTTTCACTTTCTTCGCGTGGAGGAACGGGAAAATTCCCTCGGCGCAACCGCAGTCCAGCACCACGTCGCCGGCCTCGATGGGCGTGCCGGCGTGGTGGTAGTTGTGCCACTGCCACGGATACAACTGCTCCATCAGCACCATCTCGATGTGAAGCAGATTGTAGCCGGCCGGATACGTGAGCGGCGCGTCGTGGCCCTCGAGGTAGATGAGTTGGAACTCGCCGTCCTGCTCCACGCGCTTGATCTTGCGCCGGCCGAGCACGGTGTAGGGCGGGCGCAAAAGATTTTTGGCGAACGCGCCGAAGGACCCGCCGAACGTGCCGCGGGTGATGGCGTAGCGGAGGATGCCCGCGCGTTCGCGGACCATGTGCAGGACGGGATTGTGACTCATGATCGGCGCGGGAGGAAAAATTTCACGGGCACGTGCTCGTCCACGTCTGCACGCCTTCTTGCGTGAAACTGAACGACATGAAGCGGCCGCCCAGTTCCTCGAGCGCGTCCTTCACGGCCTTCTTGCGGTCGAGCGGGACGAGCAGCAGCAGGTAGCCGCCGCCGCCGGCGCCGAGGATTTTGCCGCCGAGCGCGCCGTGCTTGCGCGCGGCGTCGTAGAGCGCGTCAATGGTTTCGTTGGTCGTCTCCGGGTTCATCCGCTTCTTCTCGATGCCGGAGCGGTGGAGCAGGTGGCCGAACTCGAAAATTTTCCCCTTCACCAGCAGCGACTTCGCCTCGTAGCACAGCGCGCGCAACGCCTCCGTGCCCGCGCGGCTCTCGCCGGATTTTTTCCCGAACGCGCTCACCTGCTTGTCGATGAGGTTCGCCGAGAGCCGCGTCTTGCCGGTGAAGCAGAGCATGCAATGGCTCTCGAGGTCGTTGAGGATGTCCGGCCGCAGGCGCAGCGGCGTGACCTCGGTCTCGCCGCTGGCGTGAAACTCGATGAGGTTGAAGCCGCCGAACGCGCACGCGTATTGGTCCTGCTTGCCGCCGCTGATCGCCAGCTTCACGCGCTCGACGTGGTAGGCTTTTTCCGCGAGCGAGTAGGGATCAATGTGCTGCTTCGTCCGGCTGAGGAGGCCACCGAGCAGCGCCGTGATCAGCGAGGACGAACTGCCCAGGCCCGAGCCGGGCGGCGCCTCGGTCTGAAGGCACACGTCAATGCCCTGCTCCACGCCGACTTCCTCGATGCACGCCTTCGCCAGGTCGAGCACGCCGTCGTAAAGCGGCTTTTCCTCGCGGTGGTATTCGACCTCGACGTTGTAATCGAGCGAGCGGATGGAAATCTTGTGGTCCTCGCGCGGCGCGATCGAGACGTAGCTGTATTTGTCGATCGTGCTGACGAGCACGGCGCCGCCGATCTCGCGGAACACCGCCTCGATGTCCGTCCCGCCGCCGGCGAAGCTGATCCGCAACGGGGACTTGGCGCGGAAGTAAACGCTCATTTGCGGGCGCCCGCCTGGTGCTGGCGATACCAGTCGGCCGTGATGCGCAGGCCGGCTTCGAGATTCGTGCGCGCCTCCCAGCCGAGCGTCGCCTTGGCCTTGCTGATGTCGAAGCGCCGGTGCATCTGACCGTCGGGCCGGTTGGTGTTCCATGCGATCTCGCCCTTGAAGCCGGTGACCTTTTTCAACATCTCGACCACTTCGAGCACGGACGTCTCCTTGCCGGAACTGAGGTTGATGAGATCGTAGGCGCTCTGCGTTTCCGCCGCGAGCAAGAGCCCCTCGGCCACGTCGCCGGCATAAACGAAATCGCGCGCCGCCTTGCCCGTGCCCCACACCTCGACCGAGGGCGCGTTGTTCTGCGTCGCCTCGACAAATTTCCGCACGAGCGCGGGGATGACGTGCGCGTCGAGCAGATGATAATTGTCGTAAGGCCCGTAGATGTTGCCGGGAATCACGATCACCGACACGAAGCCGTGCTGCCGGAAATACGCCTCCGACTGCACGCTCAGCAGCCGCTTGGCGAGCGAGTAGGGCGCGCTCTCCTTTTGCGGGAAGCCGTCCCAGAACGAAGTTTCCTTCAGCGGATTGGGCGCGCTCTCGGGGTAGCCGCAGCCCGCGCCGGCCGCGATGAACTTCTGCACGCCGTTGCGCCACGAGTAGTGGTGCATGAGCGTTCCCATCATCAGGTTCTGATAAAAATAATCCGCCGGCTTCTCCTTGTTCGGCAGAATCCCGCCGACGAGTCCCGCGAGGTGGATCACGATGTCCGCCGGATGATCCTTGAAGAGCCGGATGACTTCGCTCTCGGCGGCGATGTTGTATTCCTTCTGTCGGACGACGAAGGCATTGGTGACGCCGCGCTTGGCGAGCGCCTCGACGACGTGCGTGCCGAGGAAGCCGCCGCCGCCGGTGACGAGCACGCGTTTGTTATTCCAGAACGACATGATTTTGAGTGGCCGGCCCGGATTCAGGCTGCAAAACGGGCCGGTTGCAAGCCGTGAGAAAAGCTTTTCCCGGCCCCCGAAGGCAAGACTTTTCCCGGCGTGACGGCTTGCGCCGGGTCCCGTTCAGCCGGCGATCCGGTCACGATTCTCCGCGATGAACCGCTCCGCCTGCGCGAGCGACTCGGGCGTGCCGATGTCGAGGAATGGCGCGTCCGTTGCGCTCACATCCAGCCGCACACCGCGCGCGAGCAGATGTGGGAACACGCCGGTCTCGAAGCTCAACGGCCGCGCCGCCGGGAACTCCGCGAGCAGCGCGTGCCGGAAAAAATAAATGCCCGCGTTGATGACGCCCGCGCCGGGCCGCTTCTCGTCGAAGCTCAATAGCCGCCCTGCCCCATCGCTGCGCAGCGTGCCGTAGCGCGACACGTCGTCCATCGCCACGCCGAGCACCACGCCTTGCACGGCGGGATTCGCGAGCGGCGCGGCGACGTGCGCGAGATCGGCGAAGACCATCGAGTCGCCGTTGAGCACGAGCCACGTTTCGGGCGCGGACTTCGCCGTGTGCGCGGCGTGCAGGAAGCCGCCGCCGGTGCCAAGCGGTTCCGTCTCCCGCGCGCACGTCACTCGCACGCCCGCGACCGGCTGCGCGGCGAAATGTTTTTCAATCACCTCGCCGAGGAAGCCCGTGGAAAGAATCACCTCGCGGATGCCCTGCCGCTGGAGGTAGCGCACGACCCATTCGAGGAACGGTCGGCCGCACGCGGCGATCATCGGCTTGGGCAGATCCGGCGCGAGGTGCCGGATGCGCGTGCCGAAACCGCCGGCGAGCACGACGGCGGTGGTGTGGGCGAGGGAGGCTTGCACGTTATCAGGTTATCAAGTTGTCAGGTTATCAGGTGGCCGCGCGCCGATGACGCACCTGATAACTTGAAAACCTGACAACCTGCAACCTTTCCCCCGCGCCCTCACACGTTCGAGTAAATCGAGTTCCGCAAAATCGTGTAGCCCTTGATCAGCTCCGTGATGCCGCGGTCCAGGCCCCACTCCGGCTTGAAGCCCGTGCCCGCGATGCGCGCGTTGCTCACGATGTAGTCGCGCTTGTCCGGGTCTTCGCCGATGGGCGCTTCGAGATATACAAACTTCGGCAGGTGCTTCTGGATTACGGCGCAGAGTTCGAGCTTCGAGAGGTTCGCGTCGTCCAGGCCCACGTTGTAGGCGCGGCCCTTCATCTTTTCAAAGTTCGCGATGCCGTGCAGGAACGCCCGCACCACGTCGCGGATGTGGATGAAGTTCCGCTTGAAATGCCCCTCGAAGATCACCACCGCGCGGTCATGCACGGCGCGATACACGAAATCATTCACGAGCAAATCCAGCCGCATCCGTGGCGAGAGGCCGAACACCGTTGCGAGCCGGAAGCTCAGGCCGTTCGCGTGGCGCAGCACGGCCTCCTCCGCCTTCACTTTCGTCACGCCGTAAGTGCTGAGCGGCTTCAACGGCGAATCCTCCGTGCAAAATTTGTCCTTCTCGCCGACGCCGTAGCCGCTGTTGGTCACCGGCATGATGATCCACTGGCTCGGGCCCGCGAGGCGGCAGAGCATCTCCACCGCGTCCTGGTTCGTCGTCTTCGTCGCGATCTGGTCGGTGTTGCAGATGGGCACGCCGACGAGCGCGGCGAGCGGGATGATGAGGTCGGCCTTCGCGACGAGCGGCTTCACCACCGACTCCTCGCGGCAATCACCGCGCACGATGCGGAATTTTTCGTCGTGGCAGCAGTCGAGCAGCGTGGGCTGGTTGAAGTAAAAGTTGTCGAGCACGGTGACTTCGTGCCCCTGCGCCAGCAGCGCGGGCGTGAGGACCGCGCCGATGTAACCCGCGCCGCCAGTGATGAGGATTTTCATTGAGCCGCGATTATCTAGGGAAGCCGGGCCACGCCCGCGAGCAAAAAAGGCGGCCGCTCGCAACACACACCCATCTCGACTCCGCGCCCGACCGCCGCTATCCTTTTCCCGTGCGGACTGCTTTCAAAGAATGGGCCATCGTCGTGGACGCGCTCGGGCGCGGGGAGCAGATCCTCATCCTGCGCAAGGGCGGCATCAAGGAAGCGCGCGGCAGTTTTCACCTCGAACACGAGCGGTTCCTGCTTTTCCCCACGCTCTTTCATCAGCAGCGCGAGTCGGTGATCCCGTCGGCGCAGCGGCGCTACGATGAGATTGCGCCATCGCTGCCCGGAAAGGACGTGGTCCGCATCGAGTTCGTTGCCCACGTCGAGGGGTGGATCAACCTCCCCTCCATCGTCGCGGCCGAGCGCCTCCGCGGCCAGCACATCTGGCGCGATGACGTCATTGCCGACCGCTTCGACTGGGGGCGCGAGAAAAGTATCTACGCCCTCGCCATCCGTGTGCTGCGCCTGCCGCAACGCCTCGACCTCCCGATGCGCGAAAGCTACGCCGGCTGCAAATCGTGGGTCGAACTGGAGCCGGACATTGACACCACCGGCGCAACGCCCGTGCTGGACGACGCTGCGTTTGCCGCGAAGCTCGAACGCTTCACCACCGCCCTCGAACTCAACCCCGCGGGCTGACCGCTTTTCATCCTTCAT
>JACQFS010000053.1 GCA_016199935.1 Verrucomicrobiota bacterium | reverse complement strand
GAAGCGCATCGTGCAGGCGGCGCGGAGCACATTCTACTGCGCCAAGTGCCAGCGTTGAGTTGCGTGCTCGTGGCGGAGAGATTCAGCCCGGCGACGCAACAACGGCACGGCGCTGCCGGAATCGCCACGCGCCGAGCGCCGCGCAAGCGAGCGCGGCGAATTGATAACCGCTCAGGCCCGCGAACACGCGCGGCGTGTCGCGGAGAAACTCATGCACGAAACGAAAGAGGCCGTAGGCGATGAGGTAGAGATGAAAATGCTGGCCGGGAAATTTTCCCGCGCGGCGCAGGGCGAGGAGGGCCACGAGGCACGCCGCGTTGAAACCGATCTCCACC
The DNA here is from genome assembly GCA_016199935.1 of Verrucomicrobiota bacterium. GTDB lineage: Bacteria > Verrucomicrobiota > Verrucomicrobiia > Limisphaerales > JACQFS01 > JACQFS01. The sequence continues at coordinate 52,480 of JACQFS010000053.1, read as the reverse complement.
GGCACCGCCGGCCAGCGCGCGACGCCTTCGTTGTCCGCAAGCGTGAACCACGCGGCGTCGCACGCGCGGCCGAGACAACAGCCGTGCAAGAGGCAGCCGACGCGGCCGAGCAAAATCCCGAGCGGCGCGATGGTGGCAAACCAATCGCCGGTCACGCCCGCGTAGCCGGTGAACTTTTTCGCGGCCTCGACCGCTGCGTAGCCACCGAGCAACGCGCCGAGCACGCTCTTGCCAGTGGCGATCTGGAGCCAGAAATCTTCCGCGCCGAAATGGAGCCAGCCCTCGGCGAGGAGGTAGATGATTTTCGCGCCGAGAAACGCGCCCGTGAGCGCGGCGACGTAGATGAGCACGAGCCGCGAGTCGCGCCGCGCGAGCCGCGACCAGAACAGGATGCTCACCGCGATGCCCGCGAGCATCAGCCAGCCATAGGCGGTGGATTGCGGCAGGGGCATCAATGGAAATTCGTGTTGCTGAACAGCGCGAGGCAGCCGGAGAAGAAGGCGATGAAGCCGTTGAGCAGCAGGAACACGATGGCACCCGCAATTGCGCCGCCGGTGTGCCGCCGGAAAAGCAGCAGCGACGACGCGAGGCAGCAGACGAGGCTCCCGACGGCGAGGCCGATGAGCAGCGGCACCAATTCCTTCTTGCCGGGATTCGAGGCCATGAGCAGCAGCCCGAGCGCAGCCGGCACGAAGCCGAGGATGAGCGCGAGGGCGGGCGAGGGTTTGGGTTGGTGGTCCGGCGGGAGCAGTGGCGGGGTTTCCATAAACGATTTGGTTTTAGTGTGTGCAATCCGTGAAGCCCGAGTAGTAGCGGCAGAAGGAATCCAATTTCCCATCCGGGCGAATGACGTGCGTGCAGCAACGGTCAATGCCCTCGGAAACTTTCGCGAGCTTCGGCAAGCCGTCGGCGGCGGAATCAGGAAATATCAGCATCAAAATTTGATTATGGCTGCACAACCAAAGCAAAATGCTATGAACGCGTTTACCAACAACAACAGAAGACCCACCACAACGGCTAAAATGTTTGTCTTTGGAACATGATCATCGAAGCAACCACACAACAAAAAAGGCTTAACACGCAACAAACCCAACCAATTAAATGCTGCCAGAATGTTGTGATGGTTGGGAAAAAGTCGGTTACTGCAATGGTGAATACTCCCAGTGCCAACGCCGCAGGCGCGAATGCCAAAGCCAGTGCATGGGTTAGCGACTTTCTCGTTTCAATTTTTACTTGAGGTGGGCTTGGATTATTTTCCATGAGACTCATTTCGTTTTGCAATCAGCAAAGCCCGAGTAGTAGCGGCAGAACGAATCCAGTTTTCCATCCGGGCGGATGACGTGGGTGCAGCAGCGGTCAATGCGGTCCTCGTCCCACGACCACGCGTCCATGAACGGCTTGATGAAAAGGCGGAAGGTGTGGGTCTCGTCGAGTTCGAACTGCTTGAGCAGCGCGCCGAGCGGCTCGGATTCGCAGCCGCAGTTCGACAGGTCGCTGAGCTGGTAGCGCACCTTGTCGCGAAGAAATCCCTGCACCGCGCTGAAGTCCACGAAGTCGCTCACGCTGCGCACCTGCCCGCCGACTTTCAGCAGGTAGCCTATGGTCGCGCAGTTCGGGTCGCCGCAGGGCAGGGGCGTGAAGTCATCGAAACTCAGGACGCCGAGGGATTGTTCAACGGTGGCCAGGATGATGTCCGCGGTGTTCAGGCGCGCGGTGGGCGATGCGTGCGGCGCATTGCGCGATGGCGGAATGCGTCCGCTGGTGAACATCGGTTGGAAACTGATTCCCCGCACGTGCGGAAACTTCAGGCCGAACTCTACGGCGTCCCATAGGTGCGGGAGATTTTCTGGCGTCACGGTCATGGCGAGGGTTACGGGGAGGTTCATCGCGTGGCAGCGTTCGAGCGCGCGCTCGCGCAGCGCGCGGAGGTCGGCGCCGCGCAGTGTTTTCTGCGCGGCTTCCTGCACGCCGTCGAACTGGAGATAGAGCTGGAATTTTCCGTAGCGAAAAGTTTTCGCGAGCCGGTCCGCAAACGCGTCGTCCTGCGCGAGGCGGACGCCGTTGGTATTGAGCAACAGGTAGCCGATGCGCGGGTGCGCCTGCGCCCATTCGATGAACTCGAAGAACTGCGGGTGCAGCGTGGGCTCGCCGCCGGAGAGCTGGAGGATTTCGATTTCGCCCTTGCGATCAATCACGCCCTGGATGCGCCGCTGCAAATCGGCGAGCGGCACGGCGTCCACGTGCGCGCCCGCGCCGACGGGCGAACCGGCGTAGCAGGTGGGGCAGGCGAGATTGCACGAGTGGACGAGCTCGATGAGCGCGAGGCAGGTGGAAAGTTTTTCCTGCACGCCGAGCGCGTCGCCGGGGTCGGCGTTGCGGCCAAGCGTGCCGGAGCGCGCGCCGTCGGCGGAGCAGCAGGAGCCGGGGGTGGTTGAGAGTTGAGAGTTGGGAGTCGGGCGGGAGGCACCGCAGCAGGCACCGGAGTTTTCCGCCTTGCCCTGCGCGAGCCAGTAGAAGCGCGCATCGGAAGCGATGCACGCGGTGGCCTCGCCGTGTTCGGGGCAGGTGCGCTTGAGGAAAATTTTCGCGGGCGCGTCGCCGAGTTTCCAGACCTCGGCGGGGCAGGGGGCGTGGCAGACGGGGCAGCGGGAGCGCGTGCGCTTGAGGAGTTGCTGCTGCGCGGCGAGGGAAAGTGGGAGTGTGGGCATAAACTGATGTCAGCGGCTTGTGATTACTGCACCTGCGAGGCAGCCGCCGAAGCAAAGAAGAAAGCTCAACATGGCAAGCACGATGGCAAGCAACCATTGAACCACCGAGGACATTCCCCAGCGCTCATCGAGCATGGCACTGCAAACCTTGCCCGCAATCAAACTTCCACCGAAGGTGGCGATTAGCACCAATCCACCGACTTTCAGAGCTAATCCAATCAATGACAGGATGGCCGGCGCGAGTAGCACGGCGAAAAAAATTGGCCAGTTTATTCCTGGCGACTCGACTGATGAAATCTGATCTGGAAACAAATCACGCCCGCAAAACCGACACCACTCGGGCGAGTAATTGGGCGGCTGCTCTTTCTGGCAGTGCGGGCAATTCACGCGGGCGTTGTAGCACACGCTGGTCGTGCCGCGTAATCGAAAAAGCCACGCGGCTCATTGAGGATTGCGATTCCACCCGGCGCGGCCCGCTCTTTCCCGCTTGCGCTTCGTGTCGCCGGCCGTCTCCATTCGCGCGTGAGCGACGCCGAAAAATTTCTGGACCCGGAAGGACTGTTCGTGACGGTGGACCGCGTGGTGCATCACCCCGAGGCGCAGACGCCGCCGGAGATGCCGCATTGCTTCGCCTATTACCTCACCATCCACAACGACACGGAACTGCCCGTGACCATCCGCGCGCGCAAGTGGGTGGTGACGAATGCGCGCGGGGAACTGACGGTCGTCGAGGGTGAGGGTGTGGTCGGGCAGCAGCCGTGCATCGAGCCGGGCGGTGAGTTCAGCTACAACAGCTACCATCTGCTCGACACCGAGCGCGCGGAGGCGGTGGGCAGTTTCTTCGGCGTGGACAGCGAGGGGCGGAAGGTGCGGACGAGGATTCCGATGTTCAAAATGGTGGTGCCGGAGTGAAAGCTCCAAAGCCCAAGCTCCAAGCGCCAGAGAATTCCCAAGATCCAATCTCCAATTCACCGTCGCCGGACCCGTGTCGGCGTCCTCTGAAATTTCTCTGGAGCTTGGAGCTTGGGCTTTGGAGCTTCCGCGCAGCGGGGCTCACCGTTCGCGAAACGTGACGCGCGCCTTGTTCAGATCGTAGGGCGACATCTCGACGTTCACCTTGTCGCCGAGGCTGATGCGGATGAAAGGCTTGCGCATCTTCCCGGAAATGTGCGCAGGACTTCGTGACCGTTGGGGAGAGTCACGCGAAACATCATGCCGGGCAGGATCTGGGTGACGGTTCCGGTCAGTTCGATATGCTCTTTTTTTTGTCACACCAAAAAAGCTTCGATCAATTCCGCCGCGCACCGACGCCTTCGTGAGGTCGCCGGTTTGACTGGAGAGCCATTAAACTTGCCGCGAATTGGGCGATTTTTCGTGACGAAGGCAGGTCCGAAATGGCGAAAATGGCGTGACACTCAACACCTGACGGCTACAGTCCGCCCGCCGCTCATGAACAAGAACCTCGTGACTTACGCACTTTTGGTGGTGCTCGCCGTGAACGCGCTGGCCGCCGCCGCGCTCGTCCTGGTTTTTCGCCATTCCATCAATCGCGCCCGGGTGTTGCAGGCACAGCTTGACGACCTCACCCGCCGCCGCAACGCCGTCCTCGCGGTCGCGCGCGATGCGGTGGAATACAGCAAGACCAACCCGGCCATTGATCCCATCCTTCAGCAGGTCGGCCTCAAACCCGCGCCGCCCGCCAAGCCCGCGCCCGCCGCACCCAAACGCTGACGCTCATGGATACTGTTGAAAACAAACCCGTTCCCGGCGCGGCCGCGAACGACTCCGTCCAGCAGGAGGTCAATACCCTCCGCCACATCCTCAACGCCGCGTTGGTGCTCCTGATCATCGCCACCGGCAGCGTGAATCTGTTTGTTTACAAACAGGTCGCCGGCCTCGGCCGCCAGGTGGACATCAGCGAAGCACAAGTCAGGGGCGCGGCCGGTGAGTTCGAGCAGAATTTCAAACCCGTGGCGAACGTGCTTCTCCAGAACCTCTACGTTTACGCGCAACGCGACCTGGCGTTCGCCCAGGTGCTCGCCAAGCATCAGGTCGCGCCCGCTCCGGCCCCCGCCGCGGCTCCCGCGAAGCCGGTCGCCCCGCCGAAGAAGTGAGCGGGGCGGTGGGGAGTTCAAAGCCCCGCGAAAAATCCGAGTCCAATCAGGGGAATGCGGCGTCGGAGGAGCCTTGGCGGACTTGCCGACGTTGGATCGCGTTCCTGCCTTGAACCTCGGAGCTCACTTTGGACTTTGAGCCTTGAGCTTCGAGCTTTCCACTTCCTCCACTCGCGTTCCGCACTGTGAGCAGAACTTCGCCACCGGCGGGCACGCCGCGCCGCATTGCGCGCAGTCGCGGTGTGCCGCCTTGTGGCGATGATGAATGATCACGTTGCGCAAGTAGGGAATCCAGTTGAAGGCGTTGGAGAAGATGAACACGAGGTCCTGATTGTAACACAGCGCGTAGGCCAGCATGAGGAACGATCCCGCCAGGCTCAGCCACCAGAACGTCAGCGGGATTGTCACTTGCCCTTTGCGCTCGGTCGCATACCACTGCACGAGGAACCGCGCGGCGAAAATCCCGTTCGCCATCCAGCCGATGATCTTCCAAAAATGCGGATCGAGGCCGAGGAATTTTCCCTCGGCCGCGGCGGCGAGAAGCAGGCAATCCATGCGCGCGAGCATGACCGCCACCGGCGCGACTGCCAAGCCTCAACACACCCGCGACGCTACTCGGGGCGCGCGGACAACGAGGCGATGGCGGACGCGGATTTCATGTTCAGTCTGGATCGGGCGCGGACGCTTCCGACATCGCGCGCGCGTCGTTCATCGCCTTGGCGGTCCGGCGTGCCGCGTCGAGCAACACCGCGCACGGTTCGAGGCAGGGGATCGCACTCTTCGTCTCGGGCGCGTCTGGCCCGAGGCCGTCCACGGTCCACCTCCGCCGCTTGAGGCACGCGCGCGCATCGCAGCAAACACGGATGACCCCGGCCGTCTGCGCGTCGTCGAGCATCGTGGTGACGCGATACATTCCGGACTGGCGGCCGGTGAACTCACGGTAGCTCGTAACCGGCGGCGGCTCGGTCCGCGCCGCGAACCAGTCCGCAATCGCGCCGGGGTAAAGGCGGTTGAGCGCGTCCTCCAATTCCGTCGGCGAGTTCACGACGCAACGCCAGCCGGCGACGAGGGTCGGCGCGGACTTGAGCGGGCGAAATTCTCCTTCGGCCGTGAACTGCGCCACGGCGCGCACTTCCTCCAGCATCAACATCCGCAACTCCGTCGTGCCGCGCGCGTGGTCTTCAGCTTGGCGCAGTTCCCAGCCGACGCCGTCGCGGCGGATGAGCACCTGCGCGAGCCGGAACTCTTCGCCGAGCGCGCGCGTGAACGCGGCCAGCGCGGGGTTGTGAAACGGAGCCATGTCGCGGCGAAGCTAGCGAGTGGTGCTGGGGAAATCAAACGCGCTCGGGGAATGAAATCCGAAGCTCGAAATCCGAAACAAATCCAAAACCCGAATTGTGAAATGATCAAAACGTCCGCGCGGGCCGTTTGCCCGTTCGGATTTTGGAATTCGGAATTGTTTCGGATTGCGGATTGCGAGCTTCGGATGTCCGCCGCAGGCGGCGGTCGCTCACGTGATGTGCGCGCCCTGCGTCTCGACATACATCGCGTAGATGCTCGTGCTCGCGGCCATGAAGAGGCGGTTGCGTTTGCGCCCGCCGAAACAGAGGTTCGCACAGATTTCCGGCAGGAGAATCACGCCGATGCGCTGGCCCTCGGGGCTGAAGCAATGCACGCCATCGAAGCCGTCGCCCGCCCAGCCGGCGGCGGACCAGACGTTGCCGTCCACGTCGCAGCGGATGCCGTCGGAGCCGCCATTGCCCCGGAGGATGCGAACTTTGGTGGGCGAGATCTTGACGCGCGTCTCCTTCAAGGCCATGTCCACAAACTGCCGGCGCCTTTTCAATTTCGTCCCGTCCACATCGAAGACCTGGATGTCGCGCGGTTTGCCGGTGTCGGCGACGTAGAGTTTTTTGTAGTCCGGCGAAAAGCAGATGCCGTTGGGCTTCTCGAGTTCGTCGGAGACTTTCTCGATGTTTCCGGATTTCGGTTCAATGCGATACACGGCCTCCTTGATTTCGAGCGGCCCCTTGTTGCCCTCGTAATTCATCATGCTGCCGTAGCCGGGGTCGGTGAACCAGATGCCGCCGTCGGGATGCACGACCACGTCGTTGGGCGCGTTGAAACGTTTGCCGTTGAACTTGTCGGCGAGCACCGTGACCGCGCCGCTCGCTTCGTAGCGGACGACGCGCCGGTTGCCGTGTTCGCAGGAAATCTGGCGGCCCTCGTAATCAAGCGTGTTGCCGTTGCTGTTCCCGGCGGGTTGGCGGAACACGCTCACGTGCGAGTCCTCCTCAAGCCAGCGGAGCTGACGGTCATTTGGAATGTCGCTCCACGTGACGTAACGCCCCACGCCATTCCAGATGATGCCCTCGGCCCACATCATCGAGTCGCTGTGGTAGATGCGCTGAAGCGGTGTGTTGCCGATCTTGTATTTGTCGAACTTCGGATCGAGCGAAAGGATGTCCTGGTCCGGATAACGCGTCGGCGTCTTGCCGCTCCAGTCGCGCTCGGCGGAAAGTTTATTCGCGGCGAGCAACCCGGCGGTGGTCGCGGCGGTGGCGGTGAGAAAGGAACGGCGCGAGAGGGCGGGGGAGTTGTGCATGGCGGTGAGGTTGCGAAGGCGCGGCGGAAATTCAAGCAAAAGGAGCACCGCCTTCGACGGGACTTGGCAACGGCGCGCGGGCGTGCGAAGAATTGCGCGTGGAGATTTCCAACATCGAGTCCCTGACGCACGTGTTGCAGGCGAGCATCTCGCCGGTGGCGCTGGTGTCCGGCGTGGGGTTGCTGATCTTGTCGCTGACGAACCGTTTCAGCCGCGTGACCGATCGGCTCCGCGAGCTCGCCGCGAAAGGGCACGTGGGCGACGGCGGGAGCGTGCGGTTGGACGAACAGATCGCAATCCTGCTGCGTCGCGCCCGGCTGTTGCGGGCGGCGGCGAGCTGTGCCGCCGGCTGCGCGCTGCTGTCGAGCGTGGAGGTGCTCGTGATCTTTGTAATGGCGGTCTTCGGCGTGACGCTCCAGCACCTCGTGCTCGCGTTGTTTGCGGCGAGCCTCGTGAGCCTGATCGGGGCTCTGCTGTTGTTCCTCCGCGACCTGCACCTCTCGCTCAACGCGGTGGACGCGGAACTCCGCCGGTGAACGGGCGCTTCCGTCCGGTTACTTCAGCTCCCACACCTTCACGTTGTCGAACAGCACCTCCTGTCCGTCCTTGCCGCCGACACGGAAGACGAGGCCGGGTTTCTTGACGTGGAAATCCTTCGCCGTGGCGCGCAGCGGCTCCCGGCCTGCAACTTGAGCGACCACGTCGTTGCCCTTCACTTCGAGCAGGAGCGTGTGCCACTGGCCCGCCTCGAACTTCACCGCGGCCTTGGCGCGCGCGACGTTCTTGGAATTCGGATCGGCCTTGTCGTTGTGCTCGGTGATGTTCCATGACTCCGCCGTGATCGCGAGCGAGAACAGGTGGCCCTTCTTCTTCAACTCACCCGGCGCGGGGTCGAAGCCCACATTGAACGTCCGCGCGCCGGCAAACTTGAAATCGAGCTGGATCGCGCAGTCCTGCACCGGCAGCGCCTTGCGGAATGCGCCGATGTGCATGTCACTGGCGAGTTCGCTCGCGTGCAACACGCCTTCGGCGACGGAAATTTTTCCGGTGTTCTTGTTCCAACCCGCCGGGACTTTTTCGCCGTCGAACTTTTCTTCGAGCAGCACCTTGCCCTTGGCGCCGAGCTTCGGCTCAAGGTCGGCGGCGTGCAAAGCAAGGGCGGTGATCAGGGTGGCGAGGAGGGCGGCGTGTTTGCGGAGGTTCATAATCTTGTCGCACAGTCCGACGCGCGCCGCTTAAATCCTGTTCACCGACACATGAAACCAATCTGCTCACTCGCTCTTCGGCTCCGCCCGACTCTTGCCCTCGCCCTCGCTTTTGCGCTCGCCACCGCGCTGCTCGCGGGCTCGGCCTTTGGCGCGGACAAAAAGTCTGATACGAAGAAGCCCGCGAGCAAGAACGGACCCGGCTGGAAAAAAGTTTTACCGCAGACGCCGCCCGGTTTCACCTGCACCACGAACCTCGTGGCCGCGTATCCCGAGCACGACGCCGAGTTGGTCATCTACGCGCCGCAGACGCCGGGACTTTTCCCGTGCGTGCTCGACATTCACGGCGGCGGCTGGACCGCGCGCCAGGTCGAGAGCGACAAGCCGATGATGGAGCGCCTTGCCGCGCGCGGCTTCGTGACCGCGCTCGTGAGCTATCGGCTGGCGCAGGAGGCGAAGTATCCCGCCGCGATTTACGACTGCAAAGCGGCGCTGCGCTGGCTGCGCGCGAACGCGACGAAGTTCAAGATTGATCCCGAGCGCATCGGCTGCATGGGCGGCTCGGCGGGCGGGCATCTCTCGGGCCTCGTCGGGATGACGAGTGGACTGCCGGAGTTCGACGGACCGGGCGGGAACGAAAAATTTTCCAGTCGCGTGCAGGCGTGCATCATCATGGCCGCGACGCAGGATCTCGTGGCAGCGAACCAGGGCCAGGCTTCGACCAACGCCGTGATGTTCTTCGGCGGCTCCTTCGCTGAGCGGCCGGAGATTTACAAACAAGCCTCGCCCATTGCGCACGTCCGCGCCGGGGTGCCGCCCACCATTTTCATCGAGGGCGAGAAGGACACGCTCAAGATCGGCCGCGCCGAGATGATGGAGAAGCTCCGCGCGCTCGGCATCGAGACCGCCGTCCACACGCTCAAGGACGCGCCGCATCCGTTCTGGATGAGCCAGCCGTGGTGCGACGAGACGGTGGAAATCGCCGCCGCATTTTTCAAGAGGCACCTCGGCGAGCCGAAGCGATAAAGCGCTGGCCAGCCGCTGCGGAATCTCTTGGCATCCCGGGCACGGGCTGACTATTTTGCGCGCCATGTTCCGCAACTTGCGCCTCTCTGCCGCCGTCCGCGTCGCGGCCCTTCTCATCATTTTCCTCACACTTGCCGCACCCGCGGCGACTGGCCCGATCCGCGTGCTCTATTTCGATGCGACAGGCGGAGAGCAGACCACGCTCGGGCCGTTGCACGATGCGATGCGGGAGTTGGGGCGCGACGCGATCTGGTTTGATTACACCACGGGCGCGACCCCGAGTGCCGCAGATCTGATTCCTTACGATGCGCTTGTGGTGCGGCCGAAAGCGGACGGTTCGCCTGCGTTGAACGGTCGCATCAAACTTCCCACAGGCGAATCGGTCGGCGTCATCAGGATGGGGTCCAACGTGTCGGCCGAACGGGTTCGCATGGCGGTGCTGGCCACCGTCGGCGATGCACGGCGCAAGGACTGGGAAAAATTCCTCACGCAACGCGAGCCGGAGAAACGCGAGGAGAGTCCGACGGTCGCGAATTACGAGAAACGCCCAGCCGCCGTCACTTTCCAGCATCCGTTCAGCGTGAAGGGCAGCAAGGAGCGCACGCAGGTGCCGGCGGACATGCACCTGGAGTTGTTCGCGTCCGAGCCGCAAATCGGCAAGCCCATCGCCTTCGCGTGGGACGAGCGCGGGCGGCTCTGGGTCGCCGAGACGCGCGACTATCCGCACGACGTGAAGCGCGATGGCATGGGCAACGACCGCATCGTAATCTGCGAAGACACCGATGGCGACGGGCGCGCGGACAAGTTCACCGTGTTTGCGGATCACCTGAATATCCCCACCGCGCTCGTGTTCGCGCACGGCGGCGTGATCGTTTCGCAGTCGCCGCGTTTTCTTTTCCTCAAGGACTCCAACGGCGACGACAAGGCCGACATCCGCGAGGAGATCATCACGGGCTGGGGCATTCGCGACACGCACGCGACGGCGAACAACCTCCACTACGGCCTCGACAACTGGCTCTACGGTTGCGTCGGCTACTCGGGCTTCGACGGCAAGGTGCGTGGCGTGACGAAGAAGTTCACGATGGGCACGTATCGCTTCAAGGCCGACGGCTCAGCGCTGGAATTTCTGCACCAGTTCTCGAACAACGCGTGGGGCCACAGCGCCAACGACGCGGGGGATCAGTTCGGCGGCACGGCGAACAACGCGCCGATTTTTTTCGGCGGCATCCCGGCGACCGTCGTGCCCGCAGGCGTGCGCGTGATGACTGCCAAGCGCATCAATGTTCAGGACAAATGCCATCCCATCACGCCGAACTTCCGGCAGGTGGACGTGTTCGGCGGCTACACGGCGGCGGCGGGCAGCGCGTTCATCTCGTCGGCAAATCTCCCGCCGCGCCTCCAAGGCAAGGCGATGGTCTGCGAGCCGACGATGAAGCTCATCGCGCTCATGGACGTGCAACCCGACGGCGCGGGCTACGTGGCGAAGGACGGCTACAATCTCGTTGCGAGCAGCGATGAATGGATGTCGCCCGTCTTCGCCGAGGTCGGGCCGGACGGCGCGGCGTGGTTTGCCGATTGGCAGAATTTCATCATCCAGCACAACCCCACGCCGAGCGTGGATCGCGGCGGCTATCCCGCGAAGACCGGCGTCGGTGGCGCGCACGAGAATCCGCTGCGCGACCACGCGCGCGGGCGCATCTACCGCGTCGTGTGGAACGACGCGAAGAAGCCAGCGATCACTTCGCTCAAGGACGCGAGCGCGCCGCAACTCGTCGCCGCACTCGGCGACAGCACACAGTTGTGGCGGCTCACCGCGCAGCGTTTGCTCGTCGAGGGAAAGCGAATGGACGCGGTCGCCTCGCTCAAGAACACGGTGACCAACAACTCCGGCATCGCCGCGATCCACGCGCTTTGGACGTTGCACGGGTTGGGTAAGCTCGACGACGCGACGCACATCGCCGCGTTGACGGCGAAGGATGCCGCGCTCCGCCGCAACGCCGTGCGCGCCCTCGGCGCCGACGAGCACGCGCACAAACTTTTCTTCAGCTCCGGCGTGATGAGCGACCCGAACCCGACCACAAAGCTCGCGGCGTTCGTGAAGCTCGCGGAGTTTCCGACCAAGCAGGACATCCAGACGCTCGTCGCCAGCATCGCGCGCAATCCCGCCAACCGCGCCGACGACTGGCTGAGCGACGCGGCGCGGTTGCTCGCACGCAAGCACAAGACCGAACTGTTCAAGGAAGGTCCGAACCTGCTGCCGAATTCCGGCTTTGAGATTGTCGGCAAGAATGATTTGCCCGATGGCTGGACGCGCCGCGACTACGGCAAGCGCGAGGGAAATGCGGACGCCGAGTGGAAGATCGTCAAGGGCGCGGGCCAGTCCCACGGCGGCAGCACGTCCGTGCGCTGCATCACGCGCGACGACGGCGACACGAGCCTGCACGCCGACGTGGCCGTGAAGCCCAACACGCAATACCGGCTCTCCGGCTGGATCAAGACGCACGCGCTCAAGGGCAAGGCCAGCCTCAACGATCACTTGGGCCGCGCGGAGACCGAGCGCGTCACCGCGCGCGAGTCGGACTGGGCCGAGGTGGATGTCGTCTTCAACAGCGGCACCCGGACTACCGCGAGTATAAATCTTCTGCACGTCGGGAAGGGCGACAGCTACTTCGGTGACGTGAAGTTTTGCGAAGTGGTCTCCGTTGACGATGCGGTGAAACTCACGCCCGGCGACGTGAAGCGCGGCGAGAACATTGTCTTCAAGCACGCCGCCGCGTGCATCCTCTGCCACACGATCAAGGGGCAGGGCAGCACCGTCGGCCCCGTGCTCGACGGCATCGCGACGCGCGGCACGAAGGAATACATCCGCGAGAGTCTGCTGGAGCCGAACAAGGTGCTCGCGAAAGGCTACGAGCAACTCGGCATCTCGCCGATGCCGCCGATGGGCGACATTTTCGGCCCGCAGGAACTCGAAGACATCCAGGCGTATTTGCAGACGCTGAAGTGACGGCGGTGCCTCCCAGCCGGTTGACACTTCGGCAGCGCGCGCCTACTGTGCCGCCGCGTTCCCACCGTGGCGTGCTTGCACTTCATGGTTATCCAGCGGGACGTGCTGGGGCTCCTGGAGGAGCCCCTCCTTTTTTTGCGGACCCGGCGTGCGCCGACGCGCGTTGCCCGTTTGCCGGACTCGGATTCCGCTCGCAAAGTCACCGGCTCCGGCGGTAGACCATCCCGCGTGATGAAAACCTTTTGCTTTCTTGCGCGACTCGTGACGCTCGGGGCGCTGCTGGCCGCGGCTGGTTGCACGTCCACGCCCGAGCAGATCCGCAGCGGCGCGATTGCGGCCGTCGAGATCCGCGGCTGCGACCAGGAACGTCTGCTCAACGCCGTGCGCGCGGCGTTTGACGCCGACGGTTTCAAGCCCAAGTCGAAATCCGACCCGCTCGTCTTTGAAAAGCCCGGCGGCTTCGTCAACGGCCTCGTCTTCGGCGCGTGGGACACCGTCACTGTGCGCGTGAAGGTGAAAGTCGATGGGATGGACGAGGGGCCCTGGCTCGTCGCGGCGGATGTCTTCATGGTGCAGAGCGCGGGGCAGACGGTCTTCGAGGAGGAATCCAAAATGGGGACGACGCATCGCTCGGCCTGCCAGCGGGTGCTCGATGACGTGAAGCGCCGCGCGGAGATGCCGGACGCGCCGAAGTGAACGGCGATCCGCGCGCGCGAGGCGGAGTCAGCGAGAGAAATCTTTTTCGCCTCGGAGCACTTTGCCAATGAACCAGTGGAGGACCACGCCGCTGAACATCCACAGCGCAAAGACGAGCAGCCCGCGGTAGCGGGACTCGCGCATCGCCCAGTCGGCGGCGTCGAAGTCCGGCGGGGCCGCCTGCTCGTCGTTTTCGATCTGGCTCATGCGCTTCTTCAATTCGGAAACCGGCAGCGGTGCGAAGCGGATCGGAAATTGTTTCTTCACGTCCTCGATGCGGACCTCGTCCGGAAAGGAGGTGAGGGCGTTGATCCAGCGGAATGGCCCGGAAGCCCACGTGATGCCGAGCGCCAGCAGCGCGAGCCAGATCGTGACGCCGATCAATAGCTGCCGCAGTGTCATCGTGCCTCCGCGTCAGGGATGCAGCAGGCGCATCACCCACGCGCCGCCGCCGAGCACCCAGATCAGCGCCGCCGCCGCGATGTAGGGGCCGTAGGGAATTTTGCTCGACCACAACTCCTTGCGCCGCGCGGCGACGAGAAGAAGCGACACGGCCACGCCGAGCACCGAACTCGCCACCAGCGAGAAGATCGCGCCCTGCCAGCCGATGAACGACCCGATCGCGGCCATGAACTTCACGTCGCCCAGGCCCATCGCCTCGCGCGTCGCCTCCACCTCGTCCGTCACGCACTCGACGCGCGCGACTTTTTCCGGATCAAAAGTTTCCCCGCCCACCGTGAGCACGCGCATCGTCAGGCGCACCGCCGTGTCGGCGAACTCGCGCGGGGTCGCCTCCGCGTCGCGCAGAAAAACCCGGCACGTCGCGGCCTGGAGCGCGATGTGGTCGCTGCGGCGGTAGAAAATATCCTCGAAGGGAATTTCCTGCGCCGGCATCTGGAGCGCGTGCTCTGTGAACGTCACCGGGCTGCCGGCTTCGAGTTTGAAACGCTGCCGGCCGAAGAGCCATTTGCCGAGCATGAGCACGCTGTAAATAATCCCCGCGCCGGCGACGATGCCCGCGAAGCTCGCCGTGAGCGCCGACGGCCGCGTGGCCAGCGGCCCGTGCAAGGACGGGATCGCGAAGGAGAGGATGAACCCGGCGGCCATTCCGCCGTAGGTGATTTCATCCGGGATGATGAAGTGCTCGAAGTCAATGAAGGTGGCGGTGATCAACCCGGCGGTGAACAGGCAGAACGCCACCGCGAGCGGGAGCGCGGGCAGCGGATCGGTGGCTTTGTCCGTCGCCAGCCAGCACGCGAGGAAGAGCAGGGCGGTGAGGAGTTCGACGAGAAAGTAGCGCGCCGAGATGTGCGCGTGGCAGTTCGCGCATTTCGCGCGCAGCCAGAGCCACGTGACGAGCGGGATGTTCAGCCACCACGGGATGCTGTAGCCGCAGTGCGGGCAATGCGACGGCGGCGAAACGATGCTCTCGCCGCGCGGCAGCCGGTAGATGCAGACGTTGAGGAAGCTGCCGGTGATCGCGCCGAAGACAAAAAAGCACAGCGCCCAGAATCCGAAGGGCACCGCGGTCCAGATGTCGGGGTTGAGCATTTTGGAGAACATCAGGAAGCGCCGGGGTCAGTTGCCATAAATATTTTTCTCCAGCGCCGCGCGCATCACGGCGACGGGCGCGGGCTGGCCGGCCCAGAGTTCGAGCGCCGCCGCGCCCTGATACAGCAGCATCCCGAGGCCGTTGGCCGCGCGCCGGCCGGCGTCGAGCGCGGCGCGGAGCAGCGGCGTCTCCGCCGGGCGGTAGATCATGTCGTAAACGGCGTCCGCCCGTGTCACCGGGAAGCGCGACGTGTCGAGCGGCGACGGATCGGCCGGCTTCAGGCCGAGCGACGTGGCGTTGAGGATCAGCTCCACCGGCGAATCGGGATAGCCGACGTGGACGTTCACCGTCGGGAAAAGTTGCGCGATCTCGCGCGCGAGTTCGGCGGCTTTGCTCTCGGTGCGGTTCACGAGCCAGAGGTCGCGCGCGCCGCCGGCGGCGAGGCGCAGCGCCGCCGTGCGACCCGCGCCGCCCGCGCCGAGCAGGAGCACGCGCGCCTGCGCCGGATGGATACGGAGGTCTTCCCACACCGCGCGCACGATCGCGTCGGCGTCGGTGTTGAATCCGTGCGAGCGGATTTCCGTCGCGGCGTCCGCGTCGAGCAGTCCGAGCGGCCGCCACTCTCCGTGCGCGTCGCGCGCTTCGAAGCGGATGGTATTCACCGCGCCCCAGGTGCGCGCGGATTCGTCGAGCACGTCCACCATTTCCACGGCGAGCAGCTTGTGCGGCACGGTGAGGTTGAGGCCGAGAAAGCGCATCGCCTTCGCGCCGGCGATGGCGGCGCGCAGATTGTCCGGATGCACGTAGAAGGCGAGGTAGCGCCAGTTGAGGCCGAGCGCCTCGAGCGCGGCGTTGTGCATCGCCGGCGAGGCCGAATGCTTCACGGGATGCCCATACACCGCGCAGAGGCGCGTGGTGGCATCAATGGTGAGGAGCGGTTTCGGGCCGGACACGCGGCGGAGCGTAGGAGGCGCGGCGGCGCGAGCCAAGCGCCAACTTCTGACGCGCGGACCGCGAGCCGTCCCGGCTCGCAGCGGCTCCTCCGGGCGTGACGGGTTGGTGAAACTTGAACGCGCCCAAACCTCCCTGGCCGCTGCGGGCCGGGACGGCCCGCGGTCCGTGGCGCACCACGGCTTCACCTTGCAACGCGCCAGCCGACGCCCGAAACTCCCCGCATGAGTGTGCGGGTGAAAATTTGCGGCCTCACCAGCGTCCACGACGCGCTCGACGCGGCGGCGGCCGGCGCAGATGCCCTCGGGCTGATGTTCTTCGAGGGCAGCCCGCGTTTCCTCACGCTCGCGGCGGCGAAGGAGATCGCGCGCGAGCTGCCGCCCTTCGTGCTGCGCGTCGGCGTGTTCGTCAACCCGAGCGAGGACGACGTCACGCGCGCCATCGCCGAGTGCCAGCTCAACCTCCTTCAGTTCCACGGCGAGGAGCCGCCGGAGTTCTGCACGCAGTTCGGCGTGATGAGCATGAAGGCTTTCCGCATCCGCGACGCCGCCTCCCTCCGCGCACTCGCGGATTATTCCACCGATGCGTTTCTCCTCGACGCCTTCGCGCCGGACGCGCGCGGGGGCACGGGTGCGACGTTCAACTGGGATCTCGCCGTCGAGGCGAAGGCGCTCGGCAAACCCATCTTCCTCGCCGGCGGCCTCACGCCGGAGAATGTGGCCGCCGCGGTGGCGAAGGTGCAGCCCTTCGGCGTGGATGTGTCCAGCAGCGTCGAGTCCGCGCCCGGCGTGAAGGACGCGGCGAAGGTCCGGGCGTTCATCGCGGCGGCCAAGGGCGCGTCGCCCGGCTGACCGGGGACGGTGCCGGCCTAGCCAGCGTCGCTACTGACGCTTCCGGCGATCCAACCGCTCATACCAGTGCCGTGCCTGACGCCACCGGGGAGACGACTGGCGTCACCGGCACGGCTACAGACGCCGCCAGCGACGGCACAGACGCCGCCAGCGACGGCACAGACGCCGCCAGCGACGGCACAGACGCCGCCAGCGACGGCACAGACGCCGCCAGCGACGGCACAGACGCCGCCAGCGACGGCACAGACGCCGCCAGCGACGGCACAGACGCCGCCAGCGACGGCCTCTGGCTGACCGGGGCCGCCAGGAACGACTAAAAAACAAGCATTATCAGCCAAAAGAAGCCTGGCCGGCTGGGTTTCCCTGTCCCCGAACCCGCCGGCACCGCCGCCTTTGAGCCACGGATGAAACACGGATTGAACACCGATGGCGGAAAGACTCCTTCCGTGTTTATTCCTGTTCCATCCGTGGCTAAGAACCCGGCTCCGGGCCCGGCGCAAAGGGCTTGCCGGGCGTGGGCGGTTGTCGTAGTAACGGCCCCATTCACTGGAACCATTCCAGCGAGCAAGCGGTCAACGCTCACCCTCCGTTGCTTCGCCCACTGGGCGCGATGGTTTTGCTTTGCCTGCTGCTCGCCGCGCGCCCCGCGCCGGCACAGGTGGTGCAGGACGGGCACACGAACACACTCGATAGTGTGACGAACGTCATTGCCGGCAACGTGACCGTGGGCACCAACGGCTCAAACACGGGCCTTGTTCTCACCAATGGCGCGCTGCTGACCAATTCGGGCACCGGCACCATCGGTCTCAACGCCGGAGCGAACAGCAACACCGTCGCGGTGCAGGGCACGAATGCAGGCTGGAGCCTTGGCGGTGAGTTGGATGTCGGGACTAGTGGTTCCTTCAACTCGTTCCTGATTGCTAATGGAGGGACAGTCGCAAACGCGTTCGGTATCATCGGCTTCAGCGCGGGCGCGAACAACAATCAGATCACTGTGACTGGCAGCAACTCTGTGTGGACCAACGTCGGCGTGACCAATACGGGCCAAGTCTACATCGGCTTGTCAGGTTCTTCGAATACGCTGCTCATTACCAACGGGGCCAAAGTTGCGAACTGGTTCAGTGCGGTCGGCTACTACGCTGGTGCAAACAATAATCGGGCCATCGTGACTGACAATGCGCTTTGGACTAATAGCGGCTCCATCATTATCGGCGGTTCTGGTTCTTCCAACGCAATGCTCATTACCAATGGTGGCCAGGTGGGAAACTTTAGTGGCCTCGTCGGCTATGACCCCTCGGGGAGAAATAATCAGGTCACAGTGACGGGCACAAACTCACTTTGGTTCAACAGCGGCGACCTTCATATCGGCGAAGCTGGCGCGTCCAACGCCCTGCTGATCGCAGATGGCGGCCGTGTGGAGGACGGGAGAGCTTATGTTGGCGTGGTATCATATGCGAGCGACAATTGGATTACTGTAGCGGGTGTCAACTCGCTGTGGAGCAATCGGGGAACTATTTATCTCGGCTACGACAGTCCATTCAACACCTTGGTCATCAGCAACGGCGGCACAGTCACCGCGACCAATCTCACTTTGGGTTTTGACCCAAGTTCCGTAAGCAACCGCCTGACGGTGGAGGGGGGGACGTTGCGTGTAACCAATGTCACCGGCAACGGCACGCTGGACGTCCGCCGCGGCACCGTGGTCTTGAACAGTGGTCTCATTCAGGCGAACCGGCTGTTGATGACCAACGGATCGCAGGCCGACTTTCAGTTTAACGGCGGAACGCTCACCGCTGATCAGTTCGTGCTCATGAGAAGTCCAACCGGCCCCTTCCCCTTCACCTTCAAGGGAGGAACGCTTATCACGGGTGGTGGCATTATCAGCAACGGGCTTCAATTCGTGGTGGGTGCCAACGCCGACTTTGGCCCGGACACCTGGGACGTGCGCAGCAACGCCACGCCGCCCGTGGTTTACTACGGACTCGACCTCGGCTCCAACGCCGCCAATACCACGCTGCTTGTGACCAATGGCGCGACTTTGACTGTCATCGGCACCAGCAGCCTCAGCAGGAACGTCGGCTCCACGAACAACCTCGCCATCATCGCCGGTCCCAATTCGCTTTGGACCAACTACGGCGATCTCTACATCGGCAACTCGGGGTCCTTTAACGCGCTGATCGTCTCCAACGGCGGCGCGGTGGCTGACCGCTTTAGTGTAATTGGCTATGACCCCGGCGCGAACAACAACCAGGTCGTCGTGACCGGTGCCAACTCGAAGTGGACCAACATCGAGCTTTGGGTCGGCAATTCCGGATCGTTCAACACGCTGCTCATCACCAACGGCGGCACGGTGGAGGCCGGCAAAGTGGAGGTGGGTTTCGGAGTGAGTTCCTCCAACAACCTGTTGAACGTGGGCAACGGCAAGCTCACCGTGACCAACGCGACCACGAACGCCGTGCTCAGCGTGCGTCGCGGCACGCTCCTCTTCAACGGCGGCACCAACGAGGCCGATCGCTTCGTGATGACCAACACTCTGGCGACGAATCTTTTCAACGCCGGCTATTTCCGCACGCGCGGCACGTTCGTCAGCAACAGCCTCCCCTACACCGTGGGCGACGGCGTGCAGTTCGCCCAGATGGACCTCGATGGCGTAGGCACCAACGAGCACCGCTTCGTCAACGGCCTCGCGGTCGCGGCCGGCGCCTTGGTGCAGTTGCTCAACGCGAAAGTCTTCACCCCCGAGATTGATGTGAACGGCGGCACGCTGCTCCTCGGCGGCCCGGCGACGATGACCGGCCGGCTCGGCGGCGTGGCTTCGGTGAAACTCTCCGGCGGCACGCTCAAGACCGCCGGCCTCAGCGACAGCGCCGGCACGCTCACGCTCAACGCGAGTTCGGTGATTGATCTCGGCTCTGGCGCGAGCCTCCTCCATTTCCTCAACAGCTCCGGCGCGGGCTGGACCGGCGGCGCGCAGTTGAACATCCAGAACTGGAGCGGCTCGGTGAACGGCGGCGGCACGGACCAGTTGATCCTCGGCAACAGCACGAGCGGCCTGACGCCCGCGCAACTGGCGCAGATCAAATTCGTCAACCCGTTCGACTTCGGCTCCGGAATCTTCGACGCCACCATCCTAAGCAACGGCGAGGTCGTGCCCGTGCCTGAACCCGCCACGGTGCTCGCCGCGTGCGCGCTGCTCAGCCTGCTCGGCTGGCGCGAGAGGCAGCGCGTCCGTCGTGTGCTGAGGCGCTGAGCCGGCGGCGCGGGCGGTTCACCGAAAAGAAACAGGCGCGGCCGTCAGCAGCCGCGCCTGTGCGCAAAATCTTTTGGTGGAAGCGGCTTACTTGGCCTTCAGCTTTTTCAGCTTCTTGATGTAGTCGTTGGCGGTCTCGCCGTCGTAGCCCACTTCCTTGGCGAGCACTTTGCCCTCGGCATTGAGGATGACCACGGTCGGGAAGCCGTCCACGTTGAATTTGTCCTGGAGCTTCTCGTTGTGCTTCTGCAACTCCTCGCTCTGCTTCTTGCCGCGCGGGAAGTCCACGTCGAGCAGCACCAGATTGTCCTTGGCGAAGGCGATGAACGTCTGGTCGGAGAACACGTCCTTGCGCAGCGCCTTGCACGGCGGGCACCAGTCGGAGCCGTTGAAATCGGCGAGGACGATTTTGTTTTCCTTCTTCGCCTGGGCGATGGCCTTGTCGAAGTCGGTGAGCCAGCCTTCCTCGGCGCGCAGGCCGGTGCAGGCTAGAAGGGTGAGGGCGAGGGTGGTGAGGAGCGTTTTCATGTTGGTTGATTGACGGCGGAAAGTAGCACCGCGTTCATTCCCGCCAAGCGATTTTCCCGGCGACGACGGTGGCGACGGCCTTGCCCTTGAGGGTCCAGCCGTGAAAGGGATTGTTCTTTGATTTGCTGAGCGAGTCCTCGTTCTTGCAAACCCACTCGGCGTCGGGGTCGAGCACGGTCACGTCGCCGTCCGCGCCGGCGCTGAGCGTGCCCTTCGCCAGCCGCAGCAGCTTCGCGGGCGCGACGGTGAATTTCTCGATGACCTGCGCGAGCGTGAGGCGCTTGCCGTGGTAAAGCTGCATGAGCGAGAGCGCGAGTTCGGTCTCGAGTCCGGTGATGCCGAAGGGCGCGTAGTCAAACTCCACCTCCTTCTCGTAATCACAATGCGGCGCGTGGTCGCTGCACAGGACCTCGATGGTGCCGTCGGTGAGGCCGTCGAGAATCGCCTCGCGATCCGCGGCGGAGCGGAGCGGGGGATTCATTTTGAAATTGGTGTCGTAGTTGGGCCACGTGGGCTTCGCCTTCTTCGTGGTGTTGAACGCGGCGGACAAACCCTGGGCGTCGTGTTCCCAAAATTTCGCGCTGCCGGCGATGCACGTGTCAGTCAGCACGAAGTGATGCGGGCAGGCCTCGCCACTGATCGGGACGCCGCGCTTCTTCGCCTCGCGCAACAATCGCACGCTGCCGGCGCTGCTGAGGTGCTGGCAATGAACGCGCGTGCCGGTGAGTTCCGCGAGCAGGATGTTGCGCGCGACGATGGATTCCTCGCCCGCCGCCGGCCAGCCGCGCAATCCGAGCGACGCGCTCCAGAAACCTTCGTGCATCACGCCATCCGTCACCATCGAGTAGTCCTGGCAATGATCCATCGCGGGCAGATCGAACATGCGCGCGTATTCGAGCGCGCGGCGCATCAGGTCGTTGTTCTGCACGCAATGCCCGTCGTCCGTGATGGCGACGACGCCGGCGCGTTTCAGCGAACCGATCGGCGCGAGTTCCTCGCCGGCGATGCCCTTGGTGATGGCGCCGGTGACGAAGACGTTCACCTTGCCGTCGCTCGCGGCGCGTTCGTGGATGAGCGCGACGGTGCCGGAGTTGTCAATGGCCGGCGAAGTGTTCGGCATGCAGACGATGGTGGTGAACCCGCCGCGCGCCGCCGCGGCCGTGCCGGTGGCGATGGTTTCCTTGGCCGACTGGCCCGGCTCGCGCAGATGCACGTGCAAATCAATCAGGCCGGGGCAGACGACCAGACCCTTCGCGTCGAGTTTGGAAATTTTCGCGGGCGCGTGCTTCGCGGCGTCCTTGCCGACGGCGGAAATTTTCCCGTCCACAATCAGCACATCAGCGATGGCGTCGAGGTCATTGGCGGGGTCGAGGACGCGGCCGCCGGAAATGAGGAGCGAACTCATGCGGGCGGAGGATACGGGGGCGCGCGTTGACAAGGCAAGCGCGGGCAGGCAAGGTGCGTCGCGTCGCGGGTGTAGCTCAATGGTAGAGCGCTAGTCTTCCAAACTAGTTACGAGGGTTCGATTCCCTTCACCCGCTCCACTTTCAGTCATCGCCAATGGAAACAAGGTTTTCGGGAAAACGTGTTTCATGCCGGCCTCTGAATTTTCAAACACGCCGGCGTAAAAGAGTGATTTTCGGGTTGCCACTTTGGACCGGCTCCGACCAACAATTCAATCACCTATGAGCAAACCACTGACCCTCGGAAAATACTCCTTCGGCATGGGCGACCGCTTCGCGCACCAGGCGCGCGCGCAACTCCGCGCGTGCCAGATGGCGGCGGCGCACGGCATCGCCGTCGTCCCGGTCTGGAACAAGTCCAACCGCGAGCACACCTTCATCGGTTCGCAGCCGCAGAGCGTGTTCGACGCCGCGCAGGCCGCCGTGAAGGCGCTCGGCTGGAACCAGCCCTGGCACGTGGACGCCGACCACATCCGCCTCGAAACGGTGGAGAAATTTCTCCCGTGCTCGGATTTTTTCACCATTGACGTCGCCGACTCCATCGCGAAGCCCGCCGCCGCCGCGGACGTGCAGGCATTCGTCGCCCGCCATCCCGAACTCGTCGGCACCGTGAGCATCGCGGGCATCGCCAAACCGTTCACGACCACGCGCGCGGAGGTCGAGCGCATCACGGGCAAATATCTGCTCGCCGTGCAGGACGCGGGGAACATCTATCGCCACATCGCGGCGCAGAAGGGTGAGGGGAATTTTATCGCCGAGGTTTCGATGGACGAAACCGATGCGCCGCAGACGCCGCCCGAGTTGCTCGTCATCCTCGCTTGCATCGCCGATGAAAAAGTTCGTGCGCAGACCATCGCGCCGAAGTTCACCGGCCGTTTCAACAAGGGCGTGGACTACGTCGGCGACCTCACGCAGTTCGAGCGCGAGTTCAACGACGATCTCGCCGTCATCGCGCACGCGGTCGCGCGTTACGGGCTGCCGGCGAATTTGAAACTCAGCGTCCACAGCGGCAGCGACAAGTTCAGCCTTTACCCCATCATCCGCCGCGCGCTGCGGCGCACCGGCGCGGGCGTGCATCTCAAGACCGCCGGCACGACGTGGCTGGAGGAACTCATCGGCCTCGCGGAAGCCGGCGGCGACGGCCTCACGCTGGCGCAGGAGATTTATGGCTACGCGCTGGCGCACGTGGACGAGTTGTGCGCGCCCTACGCGAGCGTCATTGACATCAAGCGCGACAAACTGCCCAGCGCCGATGTGGTCGCGAAATGGAGCGGCGCACAAATGGCGAACACGTTGCGGCACATCCCCGGCCATCCGGAGTTCAACGCGAGCGTGCGGCAGTTGCTGCACGTCTCGTTCAAGCTCGCGGCGAAAGTGGGCCCGCGTTACACGGATTTGCTCAAGGCCAACGAAGCCATTGTCGCGAAGAACGTGACCGAGAATCTCTACGACCGGCACCTCAAGCCGCTGCTCGTGGACAAGGATTGAGCCGTGCCCATGCCCGCGGAGCAGACCCAGCCATCCGGCGCGCCGGGCCGTTACCGCTGGGTCATCTGCGCGCTGCTCTTTTTCGCCACGACCATCAGCTACATCGACCGCCAGGTCTTCGGCATCCTCGCGCCAGAGATGAAGAAGATCTTCGGTTGGACCGACACGAACTACACCGACATCGTGTTCTGGTTTGAGGTCGCCTACGCCGTCGGGCAACTCCTCGCGGGCCGGTTCCTCGACCGCATCGGCACGTTCCTCGGCTTTGCCATCGCGATGTTTTTTTGGAGCGGTGCTTCGATGCTCCATGCGGCCATGGGCAGCATCGCGGGGTTTGGCCTCGCGCGTTTTCTTCTCGGCCTGGGCGAGTCGGGCAACTTTCCCGCGTCCATCAAAACGGTGGCCGAGTGGTTTCCTAAAAAGGAGCGCGCACTGGCCACCGGCGTCTTCAACGCCGGATCAAACGTCGGCGCGATCGTCGCCCCGCTCGCCGTGCCGTGGATTTATGTGAGTTGGGGATGGCAATGGGCGTTCATTGCCACGGGCGCGATCGGTCTCGTCTGGCTGGTCTTTTGGCTGCGCGCCTTTCGCCAGCCGGAAAAACATCCGCGGCTTTCTCCGGGCGAACTCGCCTACATCCGCAGCGACCCGGCGGAATCGCTGGAGAAGATCCCGTGGTTTCGTCTGTTGCCCCATCGGCAGACCGTCGCCTACGTGCTGGCGAAATTTCTCACGGACTCGATCTGGCGCTGGTATCTCTACCTGCTCCCGCTTTTTTTCAACACGACCTTCAAGCTCGACATAAAAAGCTTCGGCCCGCCGTTCCTGCTCATCTACTGCCTGGCCGACGTGGGCAGCATCGGCGGCGGCTGGCTCTCGTCGCATCTCATCAAGCGCGGCTGGTCAGTGAACGCGGGGCGCAAGACGGCGATGCTCGTTTGCGCGATCTGCGTGGTGCCGGTCGTGCTGGTAACGCAAGTATCCGGCATGTGGACGGCGGTGTGGCTCGTCGGCCTCGCGGCGGCGGCGCACCAAGGCTGGTCGGCGAACCTTTATACGACCGCATCGGATATGTTTCCCAAGCAGGCGGTCGGGTCCATGGTCGGCCTCGGCGGGATGGCCGGCGCGCTCGGCGCGATGGGGATTTTGAAGCTGACGGGTTACATCCTGGAGCGCACCGGAAGTTACACCGTGCTCTTCCTCATCGCCGGCTCGGCGTATCTCATCGCGCTGGCCATCCTCCACGCGCTCGCTCCGAAACTGGAGCCGGCGAAAGTTTGAGCGTCCAGTGGACGCGATTCCACCTGGATTTTTTACGTGCTCGACATCGCCACCCCCGGCTCCGTGAAGTTGCTTGTCCTCGCCGCTTTCCAGCAATGGAAGCTCGCGCACTTCGGTGGCACAACGAACGCAAACGCCGCCGCGAACATTGATGCCGATCGCGACGGTCTGACGAACTTTCAGGAATTTCTCGCCGGCACCGCCCCGACTGCGTTTACCCCGAATCCCCTCACCATGACAAACGCCGTCGGAAAATGGCGCGATCGGGCCTGTCGTGAAAGAGAAACGAGGGTTCGATTCTCTTCACCCGCACCATTTTTTGGCGACAATCTGCTTGCAAGGGCGGGGTGCGTTGCTATTTTCCGCGGCTCTTGAACGATTACAGAAATTAGATTTTATGGCACGCATTTGTCCAATCCTCGGCATCCGCCCCATCAAGGGGCACCACATCTGGCGCTCCGGTAAGGCGAAGAAAAAGGGCGGCATCGGCATGCACGTGACGGCGATGACCAAGCGCCGCTTCTTTCCGAACCTCCAGCGCGTGAAGCTCCTCCTGCCCTCGGGCGAGGTGCGCTATATGCGCGTGTCGGTCCGCGCGATCAAGAAGGGCCTCGTCGTCAAGGCGCCGAAGCGGACTTGGAAAAAGCCCGTGCCGAAGGCGGCCTGAACGCCGTGTTCATCCGCTGAACACAACGGCGGTGGAATCTCCGAGCCGGTTGGATCGTCCAGCCGGCTCTTTCTTTTCCACCCCGGCTTCGCGGCTGGCGGAGTGGGTTTGGCGCACGGTCTGCTTGGGCATCGCGAACGTTTCCGAGAAATTTTGTTGCGGGCCGGAACGTGCGGCCTAACCTCTCGGCTATCAGCCCGAAGTTGTGACCGAGTGCAGAACCAACCCTTCTGTCTCGCGTATGAAGCAGACCCGAACCACCGGCATGCGAGCTTTCGCACGTGCGGCGGTTTTTTTTCTTCCGCTCCTGTTCCCCCTGTCGCCCGGTTCCGCGGCCGCGCCGGTGGAAATCACGCGGGCGCTCGACATGCTCAAGCTCGGCACCGAGGAGGCGGCGCGGTCACACCCGGTCACTTTGCGCGGCGTAGTGACCTGGTCGGACGCGGCGTCGAAGCTGGCGGCGGTGGAGGACGATTCTGGCGGCGTGTTTGTGGAACTGCCGTCCGATGATCTGGTTCTGAAACCCGGCGCGTTCGTGGATGTGGCCGGCGTCAGTGGCCCCGGCTACTACGTCCCCCATGTGCGCAAGGCCGCGATCACCGTCCGTGGCGAAGCGGCGCTGCCCAAGGCGCGCCCATTGTCGGCGGGCGAACTCCTCACCGGCCAGTGGTGCGGGCATTGGGTCGAGTTGCACGGGGTCGTGTGCGCCGTCGTCATCGGCCGCAGCGAACTCGTGCTCGAAGTTTCTGATCCCGCCGACAAATTGATTCGCGCGACCTTGCCGCCGGACGCCATTCCGGAGGCGGAGCGGTTGGTGGGAGCGCGCATCCGACTGCGCGGCGTGCCGCGGGCGCAGTTGAACCAGAAGAGCCAACTCATCGGCGTCCGGCTGCTGACGCCGCGCGCGGAGGACGTGGTCGTGGTGGAGCCGTCGCCCGCCGATCCGTTCGCGGTGGCGATCACGTCCATCGGCGCGCTCGGCCGTTACGCGGCCGATGGGGCATCGGGCCGGCGCGTGCACGTGCGGGGCATCGTCACCTACCAGCGTTCCGGGCATACGCTCTTTGTGCAGGACGCGACCGGCGACGTGCTCGTGCAGTCCCGGCAGAATCTGGCCGTGCGGCCCGGTGACGTGGTGGACGTGGTGGGTTTCAAGGATGTCGTCCGCCGGCGGCTGGTGTTGAACAACGCCAGCTTCCGCAAGCTGGCCAATGGCCCGCCGCCGGAGCCCGCCGCCGTCGAGGTGCGCGAGGCGTGGACCGGCCGGCATGACTCGCAACTCGTCCGCCTCCGCGCGCGGCTGGTGGATCAACTGGAGAACGCCGCCGAGCAGCGCCTCACGCTCCAGTCCGGTGCGCATGTCTTCAACGCGGATCTCCCGGAGGAATTCGCCGGCGCGCGGCTCGACCTTCGCGCGGGGAGCGAATTGGAGGTGACCGGCATCTGGCTCCAGCAATCGGACATCAGCGACACACAACAATCCTACCGGCTCCTGCTGCGTTCGCCAGCCGATGTGACCGTGCTCGCCGCGCCGCCGTGGTGGACGCTGCCGCGCCTCGTGGCCGTGGCCGGCGTGCTCGCGGCCGGCGTCGCGTTCGCGGGCATGTGGGTCGTGCAACTGCGAAGGCGCGTCGCCGAGCAGACCGGCCGCATCGCGCGACAGATGCAGGCGCAATGCGCCACCGAGACCCGGTGCCGGGAACTGGTGGAGAACGCGCGCGACTTTGTCTTCACCGTGGACGCGCGCGGCCGGTTCACGTCCGTCAACCCCGCGGGCGAGCGGCTCACCGGTTACTCCGCGACCGAAGCGTTCCAGATGAGCTTCGCGGAACTGCTCGCGCCGGAGTCACGCGACATCCTTCGCGCCCTGAAGGCCGCGTCGCAAAATCCCTCGTGTCTCCTGCCGCAGGAGGTGGTCATCCGCGCGAAGGACGGCCGGCACATTGCGCTGGAGATCAGCGCGCAGTTGCTGCACGAAAACGGGAGCTTCTCCGGGGCCGAGTGCATCGCGCGCGACCTCACGGATCGCAAACGCGTCGAAAACGAACTACGCACCTCGCAACAACGCCTCGGCCTGCTCATCCAGGAAAGTCCCCTCGGGGTCATCGTGTGGGACGATCAGTTTCGTGCGCGCGAGTGGAACCGTTCCGCCGAGCGCATCTTCGGTTTCACCGAACGCGAGATGCTGGGCCGGACCGCCGACCCGATCGTGCCACCGGCGGTCCGCGAGCACGTCGGCGAAGTCTGGCGGCGGCTCATCAGCCGGCAGGGCGGCTTCCACAGCACCAACGAAAACTGCACCCAGGACGGCCGCACGATCATCTGCTCCTGGTATAACGCCCCGCTCGTGGACGCCGACGACCGCGTCACCGGCGTCGCGTCGCTGGTGGAGGACATCACCGACCGCATCCAGTCGGAGGAAAAACTCCAGGTCAGCGAAAGCCTTTACCGCAACCTCGTCGAGACCTCGAGCGACCTCATCTGGTCCGTCAACGCCCGCGGCGAGCTGACGTTCGCCAACGAGCGGGCCCTCAAGGCGACCTACGGCTACCTGCCCGCCGAGGTCATCGGGCGGAATTTCAGCGAGTTCGTCCTCCCCGAGTTGGCGCCGCGCACGGCCGAGGTTTTCCAACGCCTCAGGAATGGCGAAGTGGTCATCCAGTTCGAGACCACCGCCGTCCGGCGCGACGGCCAGCCGGTCCACGTGAGCTTCAACGCCATTCCCGTGCGCGATGACGCCGGCCGCATCATCGGCGCGACCGGGACGGCGACTGACATCACGCGCCGGTTCGAACTGGAGGCGCAGCTTCGGCACGCGCAAAAGATGGACGCCGTCGGCCAGCTCGCCGCCGGTGTGGCCCACGATTTCAACAACCTGCTCACCGTCATCCAGGGCCGGGCCGGCCTGCTCATGCTCAAGTCCGCGAAGAACGACGACACCACGGAGTCGCTCAAGGAAATTGCGGCCGCGGCGGAACGCGGCGCGCGGCTCATCCGCCAGCTCCTGACCTTCAGCCGCAAGAACGTGCTCGCCCCGCACGCGCTCGATCTTAACGAAGTGGTCCAGCAGGTTTCCCGGATGCTCCAGCGCCTGCTCGGCGAGGACATTGCGCTCGAGTTCAACCTGTCGCGTTCGTCGGCCCACGTGTTCGCCGACGGGGGCATGCTGGAGCAGGTGCTCGTCAACCTGTGCGTCAACGCGCGCGACGCCATGCCGCGCGGCGGCCGCGTGGTGATCGGCTCACTGCTCGTCAACCTCGAGACCACCAACCCCCACGCGAATCCCGAGCGCCGGGCCGGCAAATTCGTCTGCCTCACGGTCACCGACACCGGCTGCGGCATGGACAGCGAAACATTGAGCCACATTTTCGAGCCGTTCTTCACCACCAAGGAGGTCGGCAAGGGCACCGGCCTCGGCCTCTCGATGGTTTACGGCATCGTCAAGCAGCACCACGGCTGGGTGGAGGTGGAAAGTTCCGTGCGCCAGGGCACGAGCTTCCGGATTTACCTTCCCTACCAGGCCAAGCCGATGGAAAGCGTGGCGGAAACCGCCCCGAGCACCCCCGTTCCGCGCGGACATGAGACCATCCTGATCGTCGAGGATGAACCCGCGGTGCGCCGCCTCGTCTGTGGCGTGCTGCAGGATTACGGCTACCGCATCCTCTCCGCCGCCAACGGCCAGGCCGCGCTCAAACTCTGGCGCGAGCACGCGCACGAGGTGGACCTCCTGCTCACCGACATGGTCATGCCCGAGGGCGTCTCCGGCGGCGAACTCGCCGACCGCCTCACCGCCGACAAGCCGGGCCTGCGGGTCATCTGCTGCAGCGGCTACAGCGCGGAAATTGTCAGCCGCCGTTTCAAGACGCGCGACGACGTGGTCTTCATGGAGAAGCCCTACAACCCCGCCGACCTTGCGCGCAAAGTCCGCGAATGCCTCGACCGCGTGCGGGTGTAGCGCCTCGCACAACGCGGCGTTTTTTCTTTGACCACGGCCCGGATTGAAGCTGCCATCACGCCCACACGAACATTCCACCAATGAAAACCTTCCTCCGCCTCCTCCTCGCCGCCGCGCTGCTCGCCGGTTTCGCCACCGCCGCCGACGCCAAGGTTTACGAACTGCGCATCTACACCACCGAGCCGGGCCGGCTCGATGCGCTGCTGGCGCGCTTCCGCGACCACACGTGCAAAATATTTGAGCAGCACGGCATGGAGAACATCGGCTACTGGGTGCCGCTGGACGAGGACAAGGGCCGTGACAACACGCTCTACTACATCATCGCGCACGAGAGCCGCGACGCCGCGAAGGCCAACTGGGCCGCGTTCCAGAAGGATCCCGCGTGGCAGGCCGCGCGCAAGGCGAGCGAGGAGAGCGGCAAAATTCTCGCCAAGCCGCCCGAGGCGATCTTCATGGACTTCGCGGATTTTTCGCCCGCGCTCAAGCTCGGCGCGGGCAAGGCTCCGCGGGTGTTTGAACTGCGCGACTACACCACGCCCGACGGCAAGGTGGCGGCGATTGACGCCCGCTTCCGCGACCACACGATCAAGTTGTTCGAGAAGCACGGCATCGTGAACCTCGGCTACTGGCATCCCACGGACGCGGCCCAGGGCGCTGGTTCACGGCTCATCTACATCGTGGCGCATCCGAGCAAGGAAGGCGGCCTGGCGAACTTCAAGGAATTCGGTGCCGACCCCGACTGGCAGGCCGCGCGCAAGGCGTCCGAGGAAAAGGCCGGCGGTTCACTCACCATCAAGGGCGGCGTGAAGTCCACCTACATGAAGGCCGTGGATTTCTCGCCGATCAAGTGATTCGAGCCGGAGGGAGCGGGGGCCGCCCGTTCAGAAACTGAGACCTAGCCGGAGTGCAAAGCCGGGCAGCGCTTCGTGACGCTCGCCGACCACCGCCGGTTTTCCGGGTTGCCATTGGTGACGCTTGCCCACCGATGCCCGGATTCTCGGCAGCCCGCAGCGGCGCTTACCGACTCCCGCCGAAATGCCCGGCAGCCCTCGGTAACGCTTACCGACCGCTGTCGGACAACCCGGCAGCCCCCGGTGACGCTTACACACCCCTGCCGGGCAGCCGGACAGGCCCGTGTAACGCTTGCACACCTCTGTTGGACAGTCCGGCAGCCCTCGGTAACGCTTACACACCTCTGTCGGACAGCCGAACAGGCTCGTGTAACGCTTGCACACCCCTGTTCGGCATCCCGACAGCCCCCGGTAAGGCTTGCACACCCCTGTCCGGCATCCGGGCTGGACGAAATCTTTCAGTTTGTGCGGGAACTGGTGGTTTTCTCCGCCAACTCCTCCGCCGGATACGTCCAGATTTCCGCCAGCGTCGGGTGATAGTGCGGCATCGCTGCCAGTTCGCGCACGGTCATGCGCCTAGCCATCGCGGCGACGATCACGTGGATGAGTTCGCCGCCGATGGGGCCGGTGCAGCAGCCGCCGAGGATTTCACCGGTGCGCGGGTCGCAGAGGAGTTTCACGAAGCCGTCGAGCGCCTCCATGATCATGGACTTGCCGTGGTCGTGGAACGGATAGCTCGCCGTCAGATATTTCACTCCGCGCGCGCGCGCCTCCTTCTCAGTCAGGCCGACGGTCGCGATCTGCGGGTCGGTGAACACGACATTGATGAGGAGGCGGTAGTCCATCGCGCGCGGACGTCGCGGTGTGGTGATGTTGTGCGCGGCGATCTCGCCCTGCATGACCGCGAGGTGGACGATTTCGTAGGGGCTGGCGCAATCGCCCGCGGCGAAGATATGCGGCGCGCTCGTTTGCATCCGCGCGTTGGTGAGGATGCGGCCGTTCTCCGTGCGCACCTCTGCGCGATCGAGCCGGAGGGCGGTGGTGTTCGGCACACGGCCGAGGGCGAAGAGGATTTCCTCCGCGACCACGCGCCGGGTTTTGCCCGTGTGCGCGAAGGTCACTTCCTTTCCGCCCTTCACGCGGCGCGCGCCGAGGAGCTTGGTGTTGGTGAACAGTTTCAGGCCCTCGCGCCGAAAAACTTTTTCGATGACCGCGCCAGCCTCCGCATCGAAATCCTTGAGCACATGTCCGCTGCGCTGGAGGAGCGTCACCTTCGTGCCGAACCGCGCGAAAAACTGCGCGAACTCGGCGCCGACCGCGCCGGCGCCGAGGACGATGAGCGACTTGGGCGCGCGCGGGAGCGCGAGCGCCGCGTCACTCGTGAGGTAGCCAGCCGTCGCGAGCGAGGGCAGGGGAGCCGGCGCGACGACAGAGCCGGTGGTGACGACAAAATGGCGCGCGCGCAACGTGCGGCCGGTGCTGAGTTCGAGCGTGTGCGGATCGGTGAAGCGCGCGGTCGCGCGGAGGAACTTGAACCGGCCGTCGCTGAGTTGCTGGCGGCGGAAGGCGGCGAAGTCCCCGATCATCGCATCTTTCCGGGCCATCACCCGGGTCCAGTCGAAACCGATGCGGCCGGGCTTCAGGCCCCACGTTGCGCCGTGCTGCGCGAGATGGCGCACTTCAGCAGCATAGAGCAGCGCTTTGGTGGGCATGCAGCCGCGCAGGATGCACAGGCCGCCGACTTCCGCGCCGCCCTCGATGACAACGGTCTTCAATCCGGCCGCGGCAGCAGTGCGTGCGGCCGCGTAGCCGCCGCTGCCGCCACCGACGACGGCCACGTCGAAGTCGAACTTATCCCTGCGCTTGCTCATGCGGCGAGAATGGAAGCGGCTAGGCGGATTGCCAATTGAGAATTGAAAATTGCAAATCACCACGAGGCACCGGCATCATGCGCGCATGAGCGACATCATTTATCCCCGGAGCATCCGCGAGACGATGGGCGGATGGGTCCACCTCCCGCGTTACATTGATAAAATCCGCCTGCACCTCGCCGGCAAACTGCACGCCGACTATCAGGGCAACCTCGGTGTGGGTCACGACGGCCGCTGGCTCAAGGCCGCCGGCCTGACCCACGAGCAGTTCCTCGCCGTTGTCAAAAACACGATCACCGACGGGCAGGTGGCTGACTGGGTGCGCGAGAACGTAAAACGCACCGACGCGCAGAAGCGCGCGCTGGCCGATGAAATTCTGAACTACCCGCCGGCTGACGATGCCGCGATGCAGGAACGCCTGCTTCAGCGCAAGGAGGCCGCCGGCATGGCAAACCGCGACGACATCAAGACGTTCGCCGACTTCATCGACGCGGACGAGAAGCGGAAGTGAACGGAGCGCAGAACTCCAGCTCTGCGTGTTGGCGCGCGCCAGCATGACCGCGCGGAGCTGGAACTCCGCGCTCCAAGCGAAAGCCCGCGGAGATCATCCGCGGGCTTTTGTGTTGAGTCAGTTTTCTGAACGGCTCCTCAGACCTTGTCGGGCACCACGTAGGGCGCGCGATATTCGCGGCGGAGCAACTTGTCGGCGTCGAGGTTGCCGACGAATTTTTCGACCTTCGGGTCCATGTCGAGCACGGGGCCGATGGTGAGCTTGGTGCTCTCGATGTCCACGTTGTTCTTCGCGAGGTGCTCCTTCATGCGGCCGAAGGATTCCTCGATGCCCTTGAGCGACTTGAGCTGCTCCATCATCTCGCCTGGCGCGGCCTTGTGGCCGAGGCGATAGGAGATGTTGCCGGTGTGGCAGAGCGCGCTGGAGAGGTGGCCTTCCCAGATTTCCGCGTGGAGGTCGGAGCGCTTGCGGCTCTTCACGGCGGCGATGAAATTGTCGAAGTGCGCGTTGCCCTCCTCGCCGCCCTTGAGTTCCTGGATTTTCTTGCCGTCGTTGTCGTAGAAAATCGCGCTGACGTAGTTCGGCACGCTGACGTAGCCGTTTTCGCACTCGACGATCACGCCGATGCTCGCGCCCTTGTAGGAATCCATCGTCTCGGTCTTGCTCTTCTTGCCTTTCTTGCCGTCCTTTTCGGCCTTGGCCGGTTTGTCCGCGGTGACGGGTTCGGAGGGGAGGCCGCGCACTTCAAAAATGAGCGGAGCCTTTTTGTATTCGTGATAGACGATCTGCGTGTTCGGCGTCTCGGCGTCGTCCACGTAGCCGACGCGGCCGCCGATGCTCCACACGCGGGGCGAAAGTTCGTTCACGCCGAGGAACCATCGCGCGATGTCCATCTGGTGGATGCCCTGGTTGCCGAGGTCGCCCGCGCCGTAGTCCCAGAACCAGTGCCAGTCGTAATGGATCGAGCCCTTGCCGCCGTTGCGGCGCGGCGGCGTGAGCGGAGCGGGGCCACACCACAGATCGTAGTTGATGTTCGCGGGCACTTCCTGCGGGCCGTCGGTCTTGCCGATGGAGTCGCGGCGCTTGTAGCAGAGGCCGCGGACGATGTTGACCTTGCCGAGTTTGCCGGCGGCGATCTGCTTGACGGCCTCGGCGATGTTGGCGCTGCTGCGGCTCTGCGTGCCGGTCTGGACGATGCGGTTGTATTTGCGCGCGGCCTCGACAATTTTCCGGCCCTCCCACACGCAGTTGGAGACGGGCTTCTCGCAATACACATCCTTGCCCGCCTGGATCGCCCAGATGGCGGCGAGTGAGTGCCAGTGATTCGGCGTGGCGATGGAAACGGCGTCGAGTTGCTGCTTCTCCAGCATCACGCGCATGTCGGTGAAGCCCTTCGCGTCCTCGCCCTTCTTGCCGGCGTCGGCGAGCTGCTTGTCGAGGACCTTCTGGTCCACGTCGCAATAGCCGGCGATCTTCACGCCCTCGGCGGCGAGGTCGCGGTAGCCCTTGATGTGCGACTGGCCGCGGCCGTTGAAGCCGATGACGCCGACGCGGATCGAGTCGTTGGCGCCCTTGACGGCGGCCCAGGATTTCGCGGTCCACGCGAGCGTGGCGCCGGTGTAGAGCGAGGTTTTGAGGAAGTTGCGACGGTTCAGTGTGCTCATAGGTTTTTGTAGATCGGGAACGGGATCGTGACGGTGGGAAACTATTTCTTCTTCGGCGTGGCTTTTTTGGCTGCGGGCTTGGACGTGGTTTGCCAGACGTATTCCTTGTAGCG
This sequence comes from Verrucomicrobiota bacterium, assembly GCA_016199935.1. GTDB lineage: Bacteria > Verrucomicrobiota > Verrucomicrobiia > Limisphaerales > JACQFS01 > JACQFS01. The sequence continues at coordinate 18,123 of JACQFS010000053.1, read as the reverse complement.
GTCGGCGACCTTGGCCTGCTGCTCGTCGCCCTCGTGCCAGAAGAAACGGTAGCGGAAGGTCACGCTCTGCCCGGCGACGATCTTGAACTCACCGGCCTTCTTGTCGTCGAGCTTCTCGAACTGCGCCTGCCCGAACGGATTCGCCGCGAAGAGTCCGTAGTCGCGCACGTGCCACCACGTCGGGTGCCGCGGGTTGTTCGGGTGATCGAAGATCGCGATGCCCACGGTCTTGCCCTCGACCGGCCCGGAGTAATCGCACCACTCGGCGCGCTTGCCCCACGTCTCGCCGTCGCGCGCGCCGGTGCTCAACACGATGTGGCCGTCGCCGGGCGTCGCTGTCTTCTTTCCCTTTTCCTTCGGCTTGCTCAACCGCATCGTCTCGGTGATGCGCGTGGCCATCGCGCCGTCCTTGTCGTCGCCGAACACCACGTCGCCCGTGGTCGGTGCGGTGAAGGTGATTTCAAAATCCAACGTCGGTCCTTCCTTGCGGCCCTGGATGCGAATCGTGCGATCGTCGGTCAGCACGAGCTTGCCGTCGTCGGCGACCCACTTGTTGATCGAACGCAACTCGCCCGCTTCGCGGCCGCTGCGCACGTGGACGAAGCTGTCGTGCTTGATCTGCCCGAGCTTCGCGTCGGCCTTGCCCACGTCCTCCCAGAAGCCGTAACCGTTCACGCTGCGGTGGCCATACCAGAGGCCCTTGTGATGCACGTGATCGGTTTCCTCACCGGCGACGCCTTCCTTCAGCGGCCAGTTGCGCGTCATGCCCGCGCCGGTCGGACCGATGATCGGATAAAGATAGGGCCGGCGCGCGCCCGCGTAATGATACTCGGTGAAAAGTTTGCCGTTGATGTCCACGCGCACGGTTCCTTTGCCGTCGTCGGTCAGCTTTACGCCTTCTTCGGCGGCAAACAGGGAAAGGGCGAGCGAAGCGAAGGCGGTGAGAAGAGCCAGATGGGTTTTGCGCATAGCGTGACGGTGAACTGACGGAGCCTAGCGGGGGCTATTCAGCAGGGTCAAACGAAAAGCCGGAAGGCGATCACGTCTTTCCACGTTGCCGCGCCGCCTCGTAGAAGAACGCGGCGCACGCGGCGGAGACGTTCAGTGAATCCACGTCCGCCGCCATCGGGATCGCCACGAGTTCATCGCACAATGAGCGGACTTCCTCCGAGATGCCGTCGCCTTCGCTGCCGAACACGAGGCAGCAGTCGCGCGTGAAGTCGGCTTGCGAGAGCGTGCGGCGGTCCGTGTGCGGATGCGCGCCGACGCAATGCACGCCGCTCGCGCGCAACTGCCGCAGCGCGTCCGGCAGCGACGCCAGCTCCAGCACCGGCACGCGGAACATCGCGCCCATCGAGTTGCGCACCGCGCGCCGCAGCCACGGGCTCGGGCACGTCTCGCCCGCCAGCACGCCCTGCGCGCCAAACGCCACCGCCGTGCGCACCAGCACACCGAGATTCTCCGCGTTCGTCAGCCCGTCCAGCGCGACGAACAATTTTAGGGACGCCGCGCGCGCGATCACCTCGGCGAGCGACGGCGGCGGCGGGATCTTCGCGATGGCGAGCACGCCCTGATACAGATCGAAACCGGCGAGCGTGTTGAGCAGCGGTTTCTTCGCGACGTAAAGCGGCACGCGCGCGGGCCACGTGGCGAAAAGTTTTTCATACTCCGCCACCCATTCCTCCGACAGCAGTAGCGACACGACCTCCAGCCACCCACCCGACAAGATTCGAGGAAGCTTCGATGACGTAGGTGCCGCCCGCGGTTCCCGAGAAAGTGAACTGCTCCTGGCCATTCGTCAGGCGCGTCGGGATGGCGAGTTGCGCCGGCTGATTGCTGGAGGTGAACGACGCGGCGAACGTCACCTGATCCACCCACGCAGCGTCCTGGCCGGCGGACACGCTCACGTCCTTGGAGTAAATCCATTGCACCGTGTGCGTGCCGGCGGGGATGACGAGTTGCGCGGCCTGCCAGTTCACCTCGCCGGAGATCGCGGACTGATTCGTGCCGTCGAGCACGAGCGTGAGGAAATCAAAATTTGTTTCCGACGAGACCTTCCAGTAAAACGCCAGCGTGCCCGCGTTGCTCACGGTGGTCTGCAACACGGACTGCTGGTTGTTCGTGATGAATCCGCTCTGCGCCGCGTCCACGCCGTCGAAGGTGGTGAAGGTCTGGCCGAACCACGCGCCGTTTCCGCTCGTGGCCCACACGAGGTTGGTGCGGTCCACCGCGTCGCCGAGCGGGAGTGTGGGCAGCGTGACGGTGAGGAGGGCATTCGAGCTGGTCGCGGTGCCGGCGGAGTTGCTCACGATCACGAAATAGGCGCCGGCCGCCGCGGGCGTGACGCCCTTGAGGTCGAGCGCGGGCGCGTTGGCCCCGGCGAGGGCGTTGGTGTTGAAGAACCACTGATACGTCAGCGGCGCCGCGCCGGACGCGCCGACGGTGAGCGTGACGTTGCTGCCGAGCGCGACAGCCTGGCCCAGCGGTTGCGCGAGGATGAACGGCTTCGCGCTCGCCTCGGCGATGACGGAGAAGTTGTCGAGCAGCAGGTAGTTGTCGCCGGGAAAGTTTGGGACGCCGAGAATCCACTGCGGATCAATCTGCCCGAGGTCCAGCGTCGCGCCGGTGGTCGTGATGGGGAGGTTGTTCACCAGCGTCACGAGCGCGGTCACGCCGTCGTTGAGCGTGGCGGACCAGCGGTTGCGCGCGAAGTCCATCGTGATCTCCAGCAGGTAGGGCGTGTTGTCGTTGAAGTTGATGCCCGTGTATTTGAAGCCGGCCCCGTCGTCGAGCCGGTAGTAAATGCCGAGGTCGAAGTTGTCGAAGGCAAGCGTGAAGAGGTTCGAGAGACCTTGGTTGAAGACGTGCCAGCGGAAATCATCGTAGCTGCCGTTCGACGAATCCACGACTTCCATCAGCACGGAGAAGCGCACGACCGGGCGCGCGTTCGTGTCGGGCGTGTGGTTGATCGGGCGGTAGAGGAGCAGGCCGTTGTTGTCGCCGAAGTTGGGCGCATCGTAGCCGAGGTAAGCCTGCTGCCCCAGGCCGGCGAAAAAATTGGACACGATGCCGTTGCCGCCGGTGTTCGCCTGATTCCAGCCGCCCTGACCCGACCAGGAAAGCGCGGTGCTGTAGCCTTCCCCCGGCTCGAAGCCCGTGGTGTAGATCGTCGTGATCGCGCTCGCGGGCAACAGGTGCAGGCCGAAATCCCCCGACGCGCCGGCGTAGCCATCCACCGCAATGCGATAGGTCACGTTCGAGGTCGCGTTGAACGTGAGCTTGCTCGTGGTGTTGCCGCCGCTGTCGTCATCGGAGGCGACGGGCGTGAGCGCGTTCACGGCCGAGCCGGTATAGACCGCGAGAATGGTGTCGAAGCCGCTGCCGATCGTGTCGAGCGTCCACTGGCCGGTGGCCGGCGCGGTCCAGCGATACCAGAGCGACTTGCCGCCCGCGTTGCCGGCGTGGCTCGGCTCGCCGGCCTCCTTGGTCGCGGCGCTGTTGTTGCCCGTGACCGCCGCGGCGCTGCCCGTGAGCACAATGGCGTTGGCGAACGAATCATTCCCCACCGAGCCGCCGGTGAAGACGAAATTCCCCGCGCTGGTCGCCGTGCCTGCCGGAGTGCTCACGCTGATCGGTCCAGTCCCGGCGCTCGCCGGGACAGTGGCGGAAAGGTTCGTCGCCGAGTTGACGACGAATCCGGCGGCGGTGCCGTTGAACTTCACGCTCGTCGCGCCGGTGAAGTTCGATCCGCTCACCGAGACAGTCGTGCCCGCCGTGCCGCTCGTGGGCGTGAAGCCCGTGATCACCGGCTGGCTCGCCGTCAACGCCCAGTGCAGCGCGTAAATTCCCGCCGCCCCGCCGAAGCCATCCACCGCGAGGCGATACTGCGTGCCCGACCCGGCGGTGAAGGAAACCAAACTCGATTGCCCGCCGCCGGTGTCGTCGTTCGCGGCGACTTGCACGAGCGACGCGAGCGCATTGCCGGTATAGACCGCGAGCAGCGTGTCGAACGCGCTGCCCGCCGTGTCGAAACTCCACACGCCGGAGGACGGCGCGGTCCACGTGAACCACACCGACGCGCCGCCGGCGTTGGTCGAGTGATTCGGCTCGTTGACTTCCTTGCTCGCGCCAACCGTCGTGCCGTTGAACGTGCCGGAAGCGCCGGTCAGATTTTGCGGCGCGGCAAAGGCGTCGTTCGCGGGGCCGCTGATCACCGTGAAATTGGTCGCGCTGGCGATGCCGCCCGCCGGCGTGGTGACGCTGATCGGGCCCGTGGTCGCGGCGGCCGGAACCGCGGCGTCAATTTCCACCACGGAGACCACGGTGAAGTTTGTCGCGCTCACGCCGTTGAACGCGACGGCCGTCGCGCCGCCAAAATTGGTGCCGCGGATGACGACCATTGTTCCCGGAATTCCGGTCGCCGGCGTGAAGCCCGTGATCGCGGGGCCGGTCGCGAGCTTCACCCAGTTCAACACGAGCGCGCCCGAGGCCGTCTGCAACGGCGGCGCGTCCGGGTCCACCGCGGCGTCCTCCTTGAAGCCGTCCACGGCGATGAAATACGTCGTGCCGTTGACGGCCGTGAACGTGACGCTGCTCGTGCGGCCGACGCCGGTGTTGTCGTTGCTCGCGATGGGCGTGAGCGCGTTCACGCTCGCGCCGGTGTAAACGGCCAGCAACGTGTCGAAGCCGCTGCCCGCGGTGTCAAAAGTCCACGCGCCGCCGGCCGGCGCGGTCCACTTGAACCACACCGACTTGCCGCCGGGGTTGGCCGCGTGATCGGGTTCGCCGGCCTGCTTCGTGGCCGCAATGTTGTTCGTCGTCGCGGAGCCGGCGTTGCCGCTGATGATCGTGGCGGCGGCAAAGTTGTCGTTGCCCGGCGGCGCGAGGTAGGTGAACGGCGTCGCGCTCGCGCCGCTGCCGCCGAGCGCCGTCACGGAAATCGGCCCGGTGGTCGCGCCCGCGGGCGCATCCACCGTGAGCTGCGTCGGGGAGTTCACGCGGAACTGCGGCGCGGCCGTGCCGTTGAAGGCCACGGCGGTGACGTTGGAAAAATTCGCGCCCGTGACCGTGACCGACGTGCCGGCGGTGCCGCTGGCCGGCGTGAAGCTCGCGACGCTCGCGGCCGAGACGAAGAGAAAATTATTCGCGCTCGTTCCCGTGCCGTTGGCGGTGGTGACGGCGATGGGGCCGGTGGTCGCGCCGCCGGGGACGTTGGCCGTGATCTGCCCGGCGTTGTTCACGGCGAAGGTCGCGGTCGTGCCATTGAACTTCACGCTCGTCGCGCCGGTGAAGTTCGCGCCGGTGATGATCACCTGCGTCGCCGCCGGTCCGCTCGGCGGCGAGAAGCCGCTGACGACCGGCAGCGCGGTGACGGTGAACGCGGCGACGCTGTTGACCGTGCCGCCCGGCGTCGTGACGCTGAGGCGCCCGGAGGTCGCGGCCGCGGGGACGGTCGTGGAGATTTGCGTCGCGGAGTCCACGTTGAACACCGCGGTGGCGCCGTTGAACTTCACGCTCGTCGCACCGGTGAAGTTGAAGCCGGTGATCGTTACGTCGGTGCCGATGCCACCGGACGGAGGCGTGAAGCCGGTGACGAGCGGCGAGTTGATGACCGTGAAATTTCCCGGACTGTTCGCGCTGCCGCCGGGCGTGGTCACCGACACCAGGCCGGTGGTCGCACCGGCGGGCACGGTGGCGCTGATGCTCGACGCGGAGTTGACGGTGAACGTCGCGGCGAGGCCGTTGAAATTCACGGCGGTCGCGCCATTGAGTTTGTTGCCCGTGATCGCAACGGTCGAGCCCGGCGCGCCGCTCGCGGGCGCGAGGCTGGTGATCGAGGGCGTGTTGTCCTGCGCGTCCGGGTCGAGGCGAAACACGCCGCGGCCGTGCGTGAACGCAAAGATGCGGCGCGTGCCGGTGCCGGCCTGGAGATCGAACACCGGCACGTTCGGCATCCCGGACTCGGGCCCCATGTGCGTCCAGTTCGCGCCGCCGTCGAGGCTGCGCCACAGGCCGATGTCGGTGCCGGCATAGATGGCGTTGGCCGCGCCGGGATCCACGACGATGCAATCATGCGGCAGGTTCGCCGGCGGGCTGATGTTGACCCACGCGGCGGCCCCGCTGCGTGCGGAGGTGGTTTTGAAAACGTGCCCCGGCTTGCCTGGCGTGCCCTCGTCGAAGCCCGAGAGCGTCACGTAGAGGATGCTCGGGTTCTGCGGATCGAACGCGAGGCCGGTGACGAAACGGTCCGGCACCGCGTCGGCCGCGTCGAGGTCCGTCCAGGTGGCACCGCCGTTGAGCGTGATCTGGAGCGCGCCGCTGCTGGTGCCCACCGCGTAAATGTTGCCGCTCGCGTCCGACGGCGCGAAGGCGAGCGTCACAACTTTGCCGCCGAAGTCGGGACTGTTCATCGTCCACGTGGGCGTCGCCGCGGAGAAAAAGCCGTCCGTCCGCCAGACGCGGTCCGTGCCGACGATCACGCGGTCCGGCTCGGAGGGATGCATCTCCACTTGCGACACAAAATTGGCGTCGCGCTTGTCGATGCCGCCGCTCGCGTCGCTGAAGGAATTTCCGCCATCGCGCGTGCGCACCAGGTTCAGGTTCTGCGAGGAGACGGCCCAGTCGGTGTTGGGGTTCCGGCTGGAGACGGCGCAGCCCGTGCCGTCACCGAAATAAATCGTGGGCCAGCCATCCGCGCCGGTCCATTTCGCGGAGCCGTTGTCCTGGAGACCGCCGATGGCGAAGTTGCGGTCGGTGGGATGCACCGCGCCGAAATAAAAATTGGCGATGGCGAGCGAGGTGTTGTGATCGTTCCACGACGCGCCGCCGTCGGTGGTGCTCCACACGCCGCCGTCGTTGCCGGAAATGAGCCGCGTGCCCGCCCACGCCATCGCGTGCTGGTCCACGTGGATGCCGTGGAACGGATCGTTCGCGGTCTTGCTCACCTCGGTCCAGTTCACGCCGTCATATTTCCAAAGCGGAATGCCGCCGAAGTAGAGCGTCGAGGAGTTGGCCGGGTCCACGCTCAACACGTGACTATACCAGCACTGCTTCGACGCGGAGTTGAACGCGGCGTCCCAGCCGCAGCACCCGAACGTCCCGCTGCCGTCGTCGGTCTGGCCGAGCGGCACCTGCGTCCAAGTCGGCGTGGCGATCCACGCGTTGGCGGTGCGCCACAGGCCGAGCGTGCCGCCGGTCGCGGCGTTCGCCACGCTCACGTAGATGACGTTCGGATCGGAGGGCGCGATCGCCAGTTCCGCGCGGCCGAGATTGGCTGCGCCCCACGGGCCGGTGATCGCCGCCCAGTTGTCGCCGCCGTCGAGCGAGCGGGAGACGCCGCCGCCGCGGAGGCCCGCGTATTGGCGGCTGAAATTTCCCGGATCGGACTTGAGGCTCGTGCAGTCGGCGACCAGGCGCTGCGTCCAGTTCGCGCCGCCGTTGACGGACTTATACACGCCGCGGCTCGGCACGCTGGGCGGAAAGCTGAAATCCTCGCCCGCATAACCATACACGGTCGCGGCGACGAGCATGGTCGCATCCGCCGGATTCACCTGGATGTCCGAAACCGAAGCGCCGGTGAACGGTGTGTTCGCGATCACGCTCCACGTGGTGCCGCCGTCGGTGGATTTCAACATTCCGCCGCCGGCGAACGCGTCGCCGCTGAACACGCCCTCGCCCGTGCCGGCATAGACGATCGAAGAATTCCCCGGCGCGAACGTGATTGCGCCCATCGCGAGCGACGGCATGTCGTCCGTGCGCGGCGTCCACGAATTGCCGGCGTCGGTGGTTTCCCAAACGCCGCCGTGCGCCGCGCCGATGAGCCAGTGATTGTTGTTGTTCGGCGCGACGGCGATGGTGGCCACGCGCCCGCTCATCGCCCGCGTGTTGAGCGTGCGGCCGATCTGGCCGTTGAGCTGCGGCTTGGGGCCGATGTTGACCCACGGGCCGGAGGCGACCGCGAGATTCGCGGGCGCGCCGCCCTTCGCGCCAGGGTTTTTGCTCGCCGCGATCTGCGCGAGCGCCTGCGCCCGTGCGCCGTCGGGGATGCGGTTGATCGGGTAGGCGCGCTTCTGCCACTCGGTGAACCAGCGCTTGTAAATGATGCTGTTTGTGGCGGAGGCCGGTGCGCTTTGCGCCGGCAAGGTGCCGGTGAGCCAGGCGAACCCGGCGGCGAGGGCGAGGAGGTGGACAAGGGCGCGGAAGGTTTTCATGGCGGCGTGTCGGTTGCGGTCGCGTTGGTCACGACCTCGTCTCCGGCCCCGATGGTTTGCGCTTCCCCCAACTCGTGGCGCGGGACGCGGGGCCGGAGGTGACGATGCGTCGTGGACGTTTTCCTCGTGAGTGGATAACCGATTTTCACGCGGCGGGGCAAGGTGATTCCCGCGCGCCACGCGGACCCGCTTGCAGCCGCAAGCTTCAGCTTGCGCCCCCGGTGATCGGGGGTCCCACCTCGCCACCCACCGGAACGCCGCCGACGCCGGCTAAAGCCGGCGGCTACAGATATTTCACCGGATACATTTCCTTCCACTGGATCAGCTCGATGCGGTTGCCGTCTGGGTCATTGACGAAGAAACGATCCGCGCCGGGGATCGGCGTCGTCTCGCGAACGACGACGCCCTTGCGCTGCAGCTCGGCGCGCGCGGCGGCCGCGTCGTCAATGTGCAGTGCGAAGTGGCGGCGCGCGGGCACGTCGGCGACGGGTGCGGGCAGGAGGTGGAGTTGTTGGTCGCCCAACTCGAACCAGATCACGTCGCGCAACTCCGGCGCGGTGAAGGTGGAAGGCCGCTCGACCTGCCGCAGCCCGAGGCCGTCGCGGTAGAACGCAATCGCGCGCGGCACATCGCTGACGAGGATGGAGACGTGATGGATGCCGGTGAGGCGCATGGGGGTTAAGGAGTAAGGAGTGATGCGTAAGGAAGAAGCAGCCCGGCATCGGATTACGGATTACTTCTTACTGGTTGAGGGGATCGCCCCACTCACGGCACCACCGTCACCTTCTCCACGGGGGGAGAGGCGCGAACACCGCAGTTCACGGCAGCTTCGCCATTTCGAGCACGAGTTTGTCGCTGCCCTCGGTCTCGCGCAGCACGATGGCATCGTCGTTGTCGAGTTTGTCCACGTGCACCGCGCCGAAGAGCGAGTCCACGATCTCGATGCCGGCGGGCCCGGACTTCTGTTTGGTGTCGCGATGGGCGGCTTTCTCGTTGATTTTCTCGGCGTCGGTGAGCGCGACGTAATTCATGTCAATGCGCACGCCCCAGTATTTGCTCGGGCCGAAAAGATTTTTTCCGAAACGCTGCGTGTGCGTGACGAGCCAGCGCTTGCCGCCCTTTTCGTAAGTGAACATGTCGAGCGGCCGGTTCTGGGAACCGAGTTCGAGGAAGCTCGTGCCGCGGACGTTCGCACCGCTGCTCAGGCCGTCGAGCGGGAACTTCGCGATGGGCGTGCAGGCGAACGCGCCGACGATGTAGTGTTTCCCGTTCTCCTCGTAGGGCACGAAGCTCGAGATGGGTGCGCGCGTCTCCCACTTGCCGTGCGAGACGTGGTAGGTCTCGGCGCTGAACACCGCCGCGCCCTGGCCGTGTTCGAGCGGGAGGGGCAGCGAGAAAATCTTGCTGTTGAACTCCTCGCTCGACGCGCCGGCGGCCACCACGCGGTCGCCGGCGAACGCCACGTCGGTGATGTTGCCGATCTTCGCGCCCTCCTTCGCGGGCAGCGGCACGCGGACCCACGCGAGTTTGTCGAACGCGAGGTCGTTCACGGCACCGTCGGCATCGATGACCACGATGGCGGGCAGCGCGCCGGCCGTGCGGAGGACGGAGAGATAAATCTTGCCGCTCGCCGGATTCACGGCGAGGTCCACGATCTTCACGCCGCCCGCGGGCGCGCCGAGTTTGGCGGCGACGAGGTTCGCGACATCGTCCACGCGGTGCTTGAGCTTCTTCACGGGACCGGCATCGCCGGTGTCCACGGCGACGATACTCGCACCCTTCGTCTCGGCAATGAGCAGGAGCCCGTGCGGGCCGAAGCTGATCGCGCCGGCCGACGCGAGCTTCGGGTCGCCGTGTTGCGCGGCTTTCAGAAAATCTTTGGCCGAGCCGGCCTTCGCGGCGGCGCGGACGGAATGGGTGACGAGCAGCGCGCCCGCGGTGCAGGCGACGGCGGCGAGGAGGAGAACTTTTGGCAGTTTCATAACGAGTCTTTCGTGTGGGGTTTCGGGAACGGGCGAGAGAATACGCTGGCGGGCGGGCCGCGCCAGCGAAATGTCATGTGACCGCTTCGGCGGGCGCATCTTTTCATCGTGGGTAAACGCGGCGGGATAGTTGCGGACGGAGCGCGAGCCGTCCCGGCTCGCAGCGGCCACGGCGGTCGGCCGCGTTCGGCAAATCCGCCAGCCCGCAAACTGCTCACGCGCTGCGGGCCGGGACGGCCCGCGCTCCGCCGCCCACTTCGCGCTTTCCTTCCGCCGGCATTTTCCCCGATGCTCCGCGCCACACCTATGAATCGTCGCGAAATGATCACCCGTTCCGGCGCCGCTGCGCTCGGATTGTCCCTCACCTCGTTCCTCGGCTGCAGCACGCCGTCGGCTTCCTTGCAGCGGAAGAAAATTCTTTTCTTCACCAAGTCCGCCGGCTTCGAGCACAGCGCGATTCGCCGCGGCAAGGGCGGCGAGCCCAGCCCTGCCGAGGCCGTGCTCACCGAGCTCGGGCCAAAGCACGGCTTCGACATCACCTTCAGCAAGGACGGCAGCCTTTTCACGCCGCAGTATCTCGCCGGGTTCGACACGTTTTTCTTTTACACGACCGGCGATCTCACGACCGCGGGCACCGACAAGAATCCGCCGATGACGCCCGAGGGCAAGCAGGCGTTCCTCGACGCGATCAAAAACGGCAAGGGCTACGTCGGCTCACACAGCGCGAGCGACACGTTCCACACCGGCGAATCCGGCGGCGGCAATCCGACCGAGCGCGGCGGACGCTACAAAAATTACGGCGACGCGGCTGATCCGTATATCAAGATGCTCGGCGGCGAGTTCATCAAGCACGGCAAGCAGCAGAACTCCGTGATGCGCGTGGTGGACCCGAACTTCCCCGGCTTCGCCAAACTCGGAGGCAAGTTCGAGCTGACCGAGGAGTGGTATTCGCTCAAGGATTTCGCGAGCAACCTGCACGTCCTGCTCGTGCAGGAGACCGCGGGCATGGAGGGCAACGTTTATAAGCGCGCGCCGTATCCCGCGACGTGGGCGCGCATGCACGGCCACGGCCGCGTCTTCTACACCTCGATGGGCCATCGCGAGGACGTGTGGACCAACCCGATCTTCCAGGACATCGTCGTGGCCGCGCTCGGCTGGGCGACGGGCCGGGTGAATGTCCCGATCCCGCCGAATCTTCAGGCCGCCGCGCCCGGCTACGCGGAGATTCCGCCACAAGACCCGCCCGCCGCGCCGAAGAAAGCCGCGCCGAAGAAAAAGTAAGCGCGTGGGGCGATCATCATCGTCCTGCTCGTCCTCGTCGTCCTATTGGAAATGGTTTCGAGGGTGACGATGAATACGACGACGAAGACGAGCACGCGAGCGGCAGCCGCTTACAACAATCTCCGGGGAGTCATTTAAGCTGACGCTTGCGAGCGGTTGCGCTAGGCTGCCGCCGTGAACCCAATCCGCGCCATCTTCGTCGGAATCTGGGAATTGATTTTCGGCTTCCGCAAGCTCCTCGCGAAATCGAAGCAGAAAAAATCCGGAGCGCGCGATGACGCCGACAAGGCCGCCGAAACCCAAAAGCCCGTCGTCGTCCGCATCGTGCGCCCGCGGCACGCGCCCGCGCCCGATATGCAGGCGAGCGAGGCCGAGCGCGAGTTGCAGAAACTCCGCGCGCTCGCCGAGTCCGGCAACGCCGAGGCGCAGTTCCGGCTCGGTGCGTGTTACGCCAACGGCCAGGTCGTCGCGATGGACTACGGCGAGGCCGTGAAGTGGTTCGAGCGTTCCGCCAAGCAGGGATTCGCGCCTGCCGAAAACAGCCTCGGCATTTGCCACGCGAACGGCCAGGGCATTGGCAAAGATCCCGCCCGGGCCGTGACCTGGTTCCGCAAGGCGGCGGAAAAGGGTTACGCGGCCGCGCAGGTCAGCCTCGGCATCTGCTACCAGAACGGCGACGGCATTCAGCGCGACCACGCTGCGGCGTTCGCGTGGTATCTCAAAGCCGCGGGGCAGGGGGACGCGATGGGCGAGTTCAGCGTCGGCGCGTGCTACCACAACGGCTACGGCGCGGGCGTGGACGAACTCGAGGCGATGGGCTGGTATTACAAAGCCGCCGGCAAAGGTCTCGCCGAGGCGGAATACGAAGTCGGCCTCGCGCACGAGAAGGGCATCGGCTGGCCGGTCAATCTCGAGACGGCCATCGCTTGGTATCGCCCCGCTGCCGAGCAGGGCCTCCCCATCGCGCAGGTCGCGCTCGGCAACTGCTTCGAGAAAGGGCGCGGGGTGGAAAAGGATTTCGTCGAGGCTTACGTGTGGTTTGGTCTCGCCGCGAAGAATCTCGACGCGCGCGGCATGGCTGAACTCGATCGCTTCACGACGCGGCTCACGCCGCACCAGCTCTCCGAAGGCCGCGTGCGCCTGCTCGCCTTCGTGCGGGCAAATCCTGCCGTGGTGCTGCGCGAGAACCCGCTCGAAGATGAGGAAGAGGAAACGGAAGCGGTCTCCTGATCACTCGAAGGCCGTCGCGACCGGCTGGCCGTCGAAACTTTCCGGGCGTTTCACATCCAGCAGCCACAGCGCCGTCGCCGCCATGTCGTAAGTCGTCACGGGCGCGTCGATAGCGAAACCTTTCTTCACGCCTTTGCCCCACGCGATCCACGGGATGGTCATGTCGTCGGGCGTGTTGAAGCCGTGCGTCTTGTCGTGCCCGCCGTGGTCGGCGCTGATGAGGATGACGCTCGTATCCGCGATGCCCGCGTCCTGAATCGCCTTCACCACCACGCCGAGCGCGGCGTCGGTATCGGCGAAGGCCTGCATTTGATTCGTGGAACCCCAGCCGGATTTGTGACCGGTGTTGTCGGTGTCCGTGAAATGAATCATGCAGAGGTTCGGCTTCTTCTCCTTGATGAAGGGCGCGACGTCGGCGGCGACGGTCTTGGCCAGCACGGTGCCCTCCTTCGTCGCGAGCGCCTGGCCGGCCATCGTCTTGTCCACGCCGACTCCGGAAGCGGCCTTGTTGTAGTCGAAAATGTCGAGCGTGCCCGGCAGCGCGAGGTGGCGGAACTTTTCCTTGCCGACAAACATGCCCGTCGAAAGCCCCGCGTGCTTCGCCTCGGAGAAAACGGTCGGCACACTGACGAGTCCGTTGGTCGGCAGCCAGTTGTTCCACGAGATCATGTGCTTGTCCGGGCCGACGCCGGTGAGCATCGAGGTGTGCGAGGGCAGCGTCTTGCTCGGGTAAATCGTCTGGGCCGTCCACGTGTGTGCGCCCTCGGCGACGAGCTTCTTCAAGACCGGCATCGCGCTCTGCTGGATGACCGCGGGCTTGCCGCCGTCAATGCTGATGATGAACACGTGCTCCGCGCGCCGCTCAGCCAGCGCGGTGAAGGCAGCGGTGAAAACTAAAAGTGAGATGGCGAAGCGACGAAGGAATGCAGTCATGATTTTTTGCGTGGGCTTTGGACGCGGCGATCCAGAAAACATTCGCCCAAGTGGCGGTCAATGTGCCTGCGCCTTCTTCGGCGGGGCATAGTGCGTCGCGTGGCCGAGGAAAATTTCCGCCGCCTCCATCACCGTCTCCGAAAGCGTCGGGTGCGGGTGCACGCAGAGCGCGAGGTCGGTCGCGGTCGCGCCCATTTCCACGGCCACCACGCCCTCGGCAATCAACTCGCCCGCGCCGTGACCGCAGATGCCCACGCCGAGGATGCGCTCGGTCTTCGGGTCAATGATGAGCTTCGTCACGCCGTCGGTCTTGTCGAACGTCAGCGCGCGGCCGGACGCGGCCCACGGGAAGCGCACGACTTTCACCTCGATGCCCTTCGCCTTCGCCTCGGTCTCGGTGAGGCCGCACCACGCGATTTCCGGCGCGGTGAAGACGACGGCGGGAATCACCACATCGCGGAACTCGGTCGCGTCGCCCACGATGTTCTCGACGGCGATGCGGCCCTCCTTGGTCGCCTTGTGCGCGAGCAGGATGCCGCCGGCGATGTCGCCGATGGCGAAGATGTTCGCGTCGTCGGTCTGCTGCTTGGCGTCCACCTTGATGAAACCTTTGTCGTCGAGTTTCACCTTGGTGTTTTCGAGGCCGAGATTTTCGCTGTTCGGCACGCGGCCCACGCTCACGAGCACGCGGTCGTAAAGTTCCTCCAGCATCTGCCCGTTGAACTCGGTGACGACCTTGATCTGTTTCCCGACGGTCGCGAGCTTCTGCACCTTGGCCTTGAAGCGGAATTCCTTCACCACTTTCTCCGCCGCCTTCTGCACGGGGCGCACGAGGTCCGGGTCCGCGCCCATGAGGATGCTGTCGAGCGCCTCGGTGATGACGACTTTGCTGCCGAGCGCCGCATACACGAGGCTCAACTCCATGCCGATGTAGCCGCCGCCGATGACGAGGAGCGTCTCCGGGATTTCCTCCAGCGCGAGCGCCTCGGTGCTGGTCATCACGCGCGGGTTGCCGAGGTCCCACGCCTTGGGCAGCGCGGGCTTGGAGCCGACGGCGACGACGGCCTTGTCGTAGCTGATGAACTTCTGCCCGTCGCTGGTCTCGACGCGCAGCGTGGTGGAATTTTCAAAATGGCCGCGCCCGGTGATGACCTGCACGCCACGCGCTTTGGCGAGACCGGCGATGCCGCCGGAGAGCTTCTGCAAAATCGCCTCCTTCCACGCGCGCATCTTCGCGAGATCAATCTTCGGCGGCTCGAACGTGAGGCCGTGCGCGGCGGCGTGGCGCGAGTCGTTGATGACGCTGGTGGCGTGGATGAGCGCCTTGGAGGGGATGCACCCGCGGTTGAGGCACACGCCGCCGAGCCGGCTCTCCTGCTCGACGAGGATGACCTTCTTGCCGAGGTCGGCGGCGTAAAACGCGGCGGCGTATCCGCCGGGGCCGGCACCGAGGACGACTACTTCAGTTTGGATGGAGGACATGGGGGGAGATTTATGATTTACGATTTGTGATTTACGATTTGCGGATCGCTCAAAGCTTCACGTCACTCTCGGGGAAGTTCGTGAGCGCGGCGACCAGGTCCACGGTGAAGCGCGCGGCGGTGCCGCCGTCAATCACGCGGTGGTCGTAGCTGATGGTGATCGGGAGCAGCGTGCGGGCTTCGATCTTTCCGTTCACCACGGCTGGCTTCAGCGTTCCTTTGCCGAGGCCGAGGATGGCGACCTCCGGCAGATTCACGATGGGCGTGAAGTGCGCGCCGCCAATAGCGCCCTGATTTGAAATGGTGAACGTGCCGCCCTTCATTTCATCGGTCGTGACCTTGCGGTCGCGTGTGCGCTCAGCGAGCGAGGCGAGTTCCTTCGCGACTTCGAGCAGGCTCTTCTTGTCCACATCGCGGAGGACGGGAACGATCAGCCCCTGCTCGGTGTCCACGGCCATGCCGATGTGGAAGTAGTTTTTGAAAACAATCTCCTGCGCGGCCTCGTCGAGGCTGGCGTTGAAGATCGGATGCTTCTTGAGCGCGGCGACCACGGCCTTCAATGCGAAGCAGGTGACGGTGAGGCTCGCGCCCTTCGCCTTGTAAGCTTCGACGTATTTTTTCCGCAGTTCCAGCAGGCCCGTGATGTCCGCCTCGTCGAACTGCGTGACGCGCGGCACGGCCGAGTTACTCTCGCCCATGCGGCGGGCGATGACCTTGCGGAGCTGCGTGAGCGGCTGCTTGGTGACCGCGCCCCATTGCGAAAAATCCACCGAGTCGGCCACGCGTCCGCCGCGGACGGCGCTACCAGTCGTTTTTTTTTGCCGGGAGAGCGCGATGGCGCCCTGCACGTAGGCGCGCAGGTCTTCCATCGTCACGCGGCCGTTGGGCCGGCCGCTCTGGACGCGGCGGAGGTCAATGCCGAGATCGCCCGCCATTTTCCGCGCGCCGGGCGAGGCGGGCGGCACGGGCATGTCGGCGGGAATTTCCCCGGCGTCACCGGCGTCGGCGATGACCTCGGGCTGCGCGACGGGCGTGGAAGCGTTTGCCGCCTTCGGCGCGGCGGCGGGAGCAGCGGCAGTCGGCGAACTCGCGGCACCGGCGGCGTCGCCGAGGGTGAGGATGCGCGCGCCGGCGGAGATGCGGTCGCCCATTTTCACATGAATCTTGGCGACCTTTCCGGCGGCGGAGGCGGGAATCGGCGCGACGGCCTTCTCGCTTTCGAGTTCGAGGATGGTCTGGCCTTTCTCAACGGTGTCGCCCTCCTTCACGAGGAGGCTGACGACGGTGCCGCTATCGGCGCCTTCGCCGAGGTTAGGAAGTTTCACGTCCATAAAAATTCGGTTCTGAGTTCGCGCTGCGCCTCACGCGCAGGGCGCGAAAGGCGGATGGAATAAGCGCATTCGTGGCGGAAGTAAAGCGGCGGCATCAAACCGCCAACACGGGGAACACCTTCTCAGGATTCACATGGAGCTCCTTGATCGCGCGGGCGACCTCGCTCATCGGGATCGTGCCCTTGCGCGCGAGCGCGTAGAGCACGCCGATGACGGTGCACTCAGCATCAATCTCAAAGAAGCGCCGCAAAGCCTGCCGCGTGTCGCTGCGGCCGAAGCCATCCGTGCCGAGCGTGAAAAGTCCGCCGGGAACCCACGGCGCAATCTGGTCCGCGACGATCTTCATGTGGTCACTCACGGCGACGAACGGGCCGGGCTGATTCGCGAGCGCGGTCTCGAGGTGCGACTGTCGGGGCGTCTCGGTCGGGTGGAGCATGTTCCAGCGTTGCGCATTGAGCGCGTCGTTGCGCAGGCGCTTGAAACTGGTCGCGCTCCACACGTCCGCGCTCACCCCGAATTTTTCCGCGAGAATTTCCTGCGCGCGCAGGGCCTGCTTCAGGATCGTCCCGCTGCCGATGAGCTGGGCCTTGTGCTTGAGTCCGTCCGCGCCCGCGCGGAATTTGTAGAGGCCCTTGATGATGCCGTCCTCGACGCCGGCGGGCATCGCGGGCATCTCGTAGTTTTCGTTGTAGAGCGTGAGGTAATAAAAAATTTCCTCGCCCTCGCCATACATCCGCTGGAGTCCGTTCTGGATGATGACGGCGATTTCGTAGGCGAACGCCGGATCGTAGGCGCGCAGATTGGGGACGGTGCTCGCGTGCAAAAGCGAGTGGCCATCCTGGTGCTGAAGCCCTTCGCCATTGAGCGTCGTGCGGCCGGCGGTTGCGCCGAGGAGAAAACCTTTCGTGCGCTGATCGCCCGCGAGCCAGATCTGATCGCCGACGCGCTGGAAGCCGAACATCGAATAGTAAATGTAGAACGGAATCGTCGCGACGCCGTGGCTCGCGTAGGCCGTGCCCGCCGCGACAAACGACGCCATCGAGCCCGCCTCGCTGATGCCCTCTTCGAGAATCTGTCCGTCCTTCGTCTCGCGATAGTAGAGCAGCGACTTGTGATCCACGGGCCGGTAGAGCTGGCCCTTGGCGGAGTAGATGCCGATCTCGCGGAAGAGCGCGTCCATGCCGAACGTGCGCGCCTCGTCGGGAATGATGGGCACGATGCGCTGGCCGATTTCCTTGTTGCGCAGCAGGAAGCTCAACATGCGCACGAACGCCATCGTGGTGCTGACCTCGGATTTCGCCGCGCCTTTCAGGAAGTCGCCGAACTCGGCGAGCGTCGGCGTCTTCAGCATTGGCGCGGTGACGGTGCGCTTGGGAATGGAACCGCCGAGGGCCTTGCGCCGCTCCATCAAATACTTGATCTCCGGGCTGTCCGGCGCGGGTTTGTAAAACGGCGTGTCGGCGATTTCCTCGTCGCTCACGGGAATCTCGAAGCGCTCGCGGAACTCGCGCAGCTCGCGCTCGTTCATCTTTTTCTGCTGGTGCGAAATGTTGCGGCCCTCGCCGGCTTCGCCGAGGCCGTAGCCCTTGATCGTCTTCGCGAGAATGACGGTGGGCTGACCCTTGTGCTCCGTCGCGGCCTTGAAGGCGGCAAAAACTTTCCGCGTGTCGTGGCC
>JACQFS010000047.1 GCA_016199935.1 Verrucomicrobiota bacterium | reverse complement strand
CGAAACTCGAAATCCGAAACCAATCCGAATTCGGAAAATCCAAATTCAGACTCTCACCGCACCAACGGCACTGACTGCGCCGACTGCGCCGGGCCGGCGGCCCGCGCTCCGCTCACGCGGCGAACCACATCACTTCACCCGGCGATGACGCGCGGCCGGATTTTTTTTCCGCCCGCTGCCGCGCGGCCTTCTGCTGCCGCAGCATCTGCATTATCTGTTTCACGCCGCCCGCGGCGAACGCCGATGGCGACCATTGGTTTGATGAACGTGTTTTCATGCTGTCCTCACCTGTGTCCCGCCCAACGCCTCGACGACACGCTCCAGGCGCGTCGCGCGCGAAGCCTTGAACAGGACCAAATCGCCCGCACTCACGAGCCCCCCGATGGCCATCGCGGCCGCCTCCGCACTGGCGAACTCCCGCACGTCGGCGAGTCCGGCCTCACGCGCGGCGCGGGCGAGCGTCGCGGCATTTTGGCCGACACAGATAAGCCGGCCCACGCCTGTGAGCGCCGCGAAGCGCCCGATTTCAGCGTGAGCCGGCCCACTCTGTTCCCCCAGTTCTGCCATGTCGCCCAGCACAGCCACACGGCGGCCGGCGCATGACAAATCACGCAACGTCTCCAACGCGGCGATCATCGAATCGGCGTTGGCGTTGTAAGCATCGTTGAGCACCCGGATGCCGTTCACGGCTCCGAGTTGCAACCGCATCTTCGCGGGCGCGGCCTGCGTGAGGCCGGCGCGGACGCGCTCCACGGAAACTCCCAGTTCGGCGGCGGTGGCCATCGCGAGCAACGCGTTGACGACCTGGTGCCGCCCGAGCAGCGGCATGGAAAACTCCGCGCAAAATTCCGCGCGCGGCGACTCGACGACAAAGGTCGTGCCGCGCTCGCCCACGCGGATGTCGCGCGCGCACCACTCGCAATTTTCGCCGAACCCGGCCCGCACGACGCGCGCGCGGCTGCGGGACGCGACCTCGTCCATCAACGGGCTGTCGCCATTGACGAAGAGGCAGCCGTCGGCCGGCAACCCCTCGGCGAGCGCGCCCTCCTCGCGCGCCACGCCGTGGAGGTCACCGAAGAACTCAAGATGCTCGCGCCCGATGCAGGTGATGATGCCGAAGCGGGGCCGGATCATTTCCAAAAGCGGGGCGAGTTCGCCGGGATGATTCGTGCCGGTTTCGAGCACGGCGGCGCGGTGCGATTTTTCCAGCCGCAACAGCGTGAGCGGCACGCCGATGTCGTTGTTGAAGCTCGCCTCGCTCCACAACGTCGGCCCGGCCTGCCGCAGCAGCGCGGCGAGCAGTTCCTTCGTAGAAGTTTTTCCGTTCGAGCCGGCGACCGCGACGATGGGCAGATCGAAATCCTTCCGGTAGCGCGCGGCGAGTTTCCCGAGCGCGGCGCGCGTGTCGTCCACGAAAATTCCCGCGGCGCCCGGGGGCAAAACGGCGGCTCTGGAAAAACCCATAACCAGAGCCGCCGCCCCTTGCTTTGCCACGTGTGAGGCAAATTCGTGACCGTCGAAGCGCTCGCCCTGGAGCGCCACGAACAAATCCCCCGGCCGCACCGCGCGCGAGTCGGTGCAGACGCGCGTGAAGAGCGAGGTCGCGAAGCCGCCGTGGAGTTTTCCGCCACAGGCTTCGGCCGCGTAGTTCAGAGTGCGCGCTTCCACGGTTCGTTGGTCAAAAAATTTCACGGTTCACTTCAGCGAAAAGGTCGCGTTGACGACGGCGGTGATGGTTTTGTCGAGCGAGCTGACGTCGTTCTCGCCGTCCCAGCTCACCTTGATCGCGTGTTGCGGCGTGATCTGAAACACGCCCATCTTCGCGGCGCGGAGTTGGTCCACCTTGCGCCCGCCGGTGCCGGCGATCTGCTCGGCGCGGGCGAGCGCGTCCTTCGTCGCCTCGCCGAGCATCTCGACCTTCGCCTCGCCGGCCTTGGTGTAAATGTATTCGACTGGCGACGTGGTGAACGCCACGCCCTGCTCGACCAGAGAGGCGGAGTCGGTGCTCAACTTGTCCGCCTTCGCCACGTCCTCGGTCTGCACCTCGACGCTTTGGCCGAGGCGATAGCCGACGGTCCGCTGCTCGTTCGAGTCGGCGTCGCCTTTCGCCCGCGCGCGAATTTCCTGGATGCTGATGGTCGAGACGCCATGGTTCGTCACCCCGGCGGTCTTGAGGAACGCCTCGACCTTCGCGAGGTCGGCCTTCAACGCGCGCTGCGCTTCGAGCAAAGTTTTTGCCTCGACGGCAAATGATCCGCGCCACACGACGAGGTCGGACGTGACCGCGCGGCGCGCCGAGCCGGTGACCGTCACCGTCTGCGATTCGGCGATGCGCACCCACGCGCGCGTCGCGACCATCGCGGACGCGACGAGTCCGGCGGCGAGGAACAATCCCGCGATCACGCCGAAGAGGTGGGGTTTGGTCAGGCTTTGCATTTCAAATCATTCCGTGGTGGTGAACTCGCGGCGGTAGCGTTCGAGAATGGCGACCAGCAACTCATTGAGCGCGCGCCGCTCGGCGAGCGGCGGAAACGTCATGCCGCCCGCGACGCGGACCGGCGCGCCAGTGGTGTGCGGAGTGATCGGCGCGGGACCCGTTTCGAGCCGGTTCGTATTCAGCATCGGAGTGCCGTCAATGAAACCTTCGTAGTTGCCGTTCATGCGTGCGCCCCTTTGCGTTTGGGCCGGAAGCCGAGCGCCTCCAGCGTTTCCTGCGCGTAGATGCGGTCGTCGAACGGCACCACCGTGTCTTCAAATTCCTGATACGTCTCGTGGCCCTTGCCCGCGATCAGCACCACGTCGCCGGCGCGCGCCTCGCGGACGATTTCGTCAATCGCGCGATGCCGGTCCAGCTCGACGCGGTAGCAATCGGTGCGCACGCCGCGGAAGCCTTCCTCGATCTGCGCGGCGATGGCCTCGGGCTTTTCTTTGCGCGGGTTGTCGCTCGTGATCCACGAGAAGTCCGCCAGCTCGGCGGCCACGCGGCCCATCTTCGCGCGCTTGGCGGTGTCGCGGCTGCCGCCGCAGCCGAACGCGACGAGCACTCGCCCGTCGGAAATTTCGCGAACCGTCTGGAGCACGTGCCGCAGCGAGTCCTCGGTGTGCGCGTAGTCCACGAACACGCCGAAGGGCTGGCCGCACGCGATGGCCTCGAGCCGGCCGGGCACGGGACGGAATTCGTTGAGCGCGCGCTGGATCGTCTTCGCGTCAATGTTCAGCACGAGCGCCGCGCCGATGGCGGCGAGCGCGTTGTAAATGTTGTGCCGCCCGATGAGCGCCTCCATCGTGCCGTGATAATCGAGATGGTCGTGCGCGAGGTTCGTGAAAATCGCGGCGTCGAAATCAATGCCGAACACGCGCTTCTGATCGAGCGCGTGCGAGCTGACCTCCATTACGCACGCGGCGCAATCGGCGCGGAGCATTTGCGCGAGCATCTGGTGGACTTCGAGCGCCTCCGGCGTGGTGCGGTGCGCGGGGATGACGCGGTCGCCGATCTCGTAGCGCACGGTGCCGAGCAGGCCGGTCCTCACGCCGGCGGTCTCCAAGATTTGCTTCACCATGAACGACACGGTGGTCTTCCCCTTCGTGCCGGTGATGCCGATCATCCGGAGCTTCGTCGCGGGTTGGCCGTAATACGCGGCGGCGGCGATGGCGAGCGCCTCGCGCGAATCCTTCACTTTGATTTTCGCGGCGCGCTGCGCGACGAAGCCGTTGCGTTCGCAGATGATGGCGGCCGCCCCGCGGTCAATCGCGTTGGCGATGTAATCGTGACCGTCGGTGATCTGGCCGGGGATGGCGACGAACACCATGCCGGGCGTGACGAGGCGCGAGTTGTAAGTGACGCCCGCGATCTCGCGTTCGAGCGAACCTTCAGTGCGCTCGACGGCGACGTTGGTGAGGAGGTGCTTCAGTTGCATGGGCGCGTGCCTCCGTTCGCGGGTCGGCAAATTTGCGGGCGGGTTTGAAACGGCTCGACCTCCGCACTCCGGTTCCCTGCGTCGCGAAGGCGGAGCGCCGAGCATCGCCCGGCACGAGACGCCGCCCGCGCCCATCCTGCCAAGCGAGGCTCGGCGCTTCGATCCGTGGACCCGACGGGCGCGGAAGTCCCGCGCTCACGGCGCACTTCCACGGCAAAGGTTTCAAATGTGAAGTCGCTCAGTTGCATGACTTCTCGTCCTCGAGGATCGGCGCGATGAACGGCTGCGACGGCTCCGTGTTCAGCGCGAGTTTGCGCGGGCGCAGCAGCTTGGTGTTGCGGGTCAAGATTCCGGCGCGGCTGCGCTTGGGGCATTTTTCTGAAAGGCTCACGGTGGTTTTCACGGCTCAATCCTTTTTTGCGGTGGTGAATGGTTTCTGATCCCCCGCGAGCGGCGACACGTCCGGCCCGCGGTCGGGTTTGATTTTCAAATACGCGGCACTGCGCTCGGCAATGCGCTTGAACACGGGCGCGGCCGTCTTGCCGCCGTAGTAGCCGTGCTTCGGCTCGTCAAAGACCACCGAGATGCAAAGCTCCGGGTCGTCCGCCGGGAAGAAGCCGATGAAGGAGGAGAAATATTTGTTCACGTATTGGCCGTGCTCCACCTTCGTCGCCGTGCCGGTCTTGCCGGCGACGGTGTAATTTTTCATCTGCGCCAGCTCGGCGGTGCCGTCCTTGCTCACGACTTTTTTCAACGCGACGACGAGCGTCTTCGCCGTCTCCTCACTGACAACGCGGTGCGCGGGCTGCGGCGAATACTTCGTCACGACCTGGCCGCGATCGTCCTCCAACCGGTCAATCAGCATCGGGCGCATCAGCACGCCGTTGTTCGCCACGGCGCACATCGCCATCACCATCTGCATCGGCGTGCAGGTCATCGCGTGGCCCATCGGGATGCGCGAGATGGCGAGGCCGTCCCATTTTTTCACCGGATGCAGGATGCCGTTGACCTCGCCGGGCAGCGGGAGGCCGGTGCGCGCGCCGAAACCGAAGTTGCGGATGTAATCGTAGAGCCGCTGCTCGCCGAGGCGGATGCCGACCTTCGCGGAGCCGATGTTCGAGGATTTCGCGACGACATCCTCGACGCTCAAAATTCCGTAGGCCTCGTGATCCTTGAGCGGCTTGCCGTGGAAAATAAATTTCCCGTGCTCGCAATCAATCGGGTCGCGCAGCGTGACGAGCTTCTCGTTCAGCCCGCCGGAGATGACGACGATCTTGAAGGTCGAGCCCGGCTCGGCGGTGTCGGCGATCATGCGGTTGCGCCGCGCGTCCACGGGCGTGGCGCCGACATTGTTCGGATTGAAATTCGGCAGCGTCGCCATCGCGAGCACCTCGCCGGTCTTCGGACGCACGACGATGCACGAAACGCTGATGGGGGTGTGTTCCTTCCACGCCTCGGCGAGTTCGGACTCGACGATGAGTTGCACGCCGGCGTCGAGCGTGAGGCAGACGTTGCGGCCGGGCATGGACGGGACGTTCTGCTCGCGCGCCCAAGCGAGTTCGTTCTTTCGCTTGTCCGTCTCGGTGGTGAGCCAGCCCTGCACGCCGGTGAGCGGTTGATTCAGCACGAGCTCGATCCCGTCGCGGCCGGTCGTCGAGCGATACGCGCCGATGGGCGACTCCTTTTCCTCGACGCCGACATAGCCAAGCACGTGCGCGGCGAGCGCGGCGTTGGGATAAATGCGGAGCTGGTCGTCGGCGCGCGCGGTGGAAATCGCGGCGGTGTGAACGCCGCGGTAGTAGGCCTTGAGCAGCTTGTTCGTGAGCGTCGTCTCGTCCACGCCGAGATCCGCGTGGCGCATCGCGGTCTTGATTTCCTCCCACTTCTCGAAGGTGACGCGTGACTTGAGCAGCGCGTAGGCGTTGGTTTTGAGCACGCCGTAGGCGTTAAACTTCGGAACCGGCGTCAGGTCCTTGAACAAATCGGCCGCGGATTTTTCCAGCAGCGGCGCGAGCGTGCGCGCGACCGCGAGGCGCACGGTGATGTTGGTGCCGATGATCGTCGGATCGGCGATGACGGTCTTGACGAAGATGCTGGTGGCGAGCTGCGTGCCGCGCACGTCGCGGATGTCGCCGCGGCGCGGCTCGCGGATGAACGTGCGCTCGGTGTTGTTGCGTGCGGCCTCGCCGAGTTCCTTGTGCCGCCACACCTGCAGGTCCACGAGCCGGTAGCCGAGACCGCACAGCGCGGCAACGAGCAGGACGCTCATCAGCAGCAGACGTTTGAATTGTTCGGCTCGGGCCATCGTTGGCGCGTTTGGATTTGTCGTATCCGCCGCCGACCCGCGGCCGGCTCGGTTCCTCTGGGGAGACCACGGCCCACGGGTGGCGGCGAAAATTGTTTCACCGCAAAAATTTCAGCATCAATCGAAGCGCACGGGATCGTTGCGCACGATCTGGTGCGCGCCATCCACGCGCGGCTCAGGCGCGGTCGCCGGCGGCTCCGGCAGCCGGACGATTTGTCCGGGCAACGGGCGGTCGAGCCCGAGCTTGTGCTTGCGCACCTGCAGTTCGAGCACGCCCGGCGACTGCATCTGCGCGAGCTGGTTCGCCTTCAAATTGTTCTGCCGCTTCAGCTCGGCGAGCTGGCGTTCGCACTGCGTCATCTGGTTGCCGAGCTGGTAAATCTGGTTCTTCTGCCACACGTAACCCACGCCCGCGCCGCCGATGAACGCGCACAGCAGGCAGACCTTCAGCACGGGGCCGAAGCGGACGGCGGCGGATTCTTTGCGTCGGTTTTTCGACATGGCTTGGTTTTGAATTTTTTCTTCACCGCCGGCCCCGCGCGTTCGTCGCGCGACGGCCGCTCACAAGATTTTCTCGAACACCCGCAGCTTCGCGCTGCGCGCGCGCGGGTTGGCCGCGACTTCCGCCGCGCCGGCCTCGACCGGCTTGCGCGTCACCACCCGCAGATCGGGCGCGCGCGGCTGGCGCAGCTCGGGCACGTCCACTTCGCCCGGCACCGTGTAATCCCGCGCCCGCCCGCGACCGAATTCCTTCACGATCCGGTCCTCGGCCGAGTGGAAGGCGATCACCGCCAGGCGGCCGTCCACTTTCAAAACCGTCCACGCCGCGGCCAGTCCGCGCCGCAACGAGCCCAGTTCGTCGTTCACCGCGATGCGCAGCGCCTGGAACACGCGCGTCGCCGGGTGCGTCTTCGCCCCGCGGCGCGGGTTCACCCGCTCGACCAGCGCCGCCAACTGCCCCGTCGTTTTGAGCCGCCGGGCGCGGCGCGCCTCGTCAATCGCGCGCGCCAGCGCCCGGCTGCGCGGCTCATCCCCAAATTCCCAAAAAATCTTCGCCAGCTCCGCGGCCGGCAGCTCATTCACCAAGGTCGCCGCCGTGACCGGCTGCCGGTCATCCATCCGCATGTCCAGCGGACCCTCGTGCTGGAAACTGAACCCGCGTTCCGGCACATCGAGCTGCGGCGAACTCACGCCCAGATCCAACAGCACCCCATCGCAACTTCCCGGCACCAAAAAATTTTCCAGCTCCGCAAAGTTCGCGCGGTGCAACTCGAACCGCCCCGCAAACTCCGCCAGCCGCCGCGTGGCCGCCTCAATCGCGACGCCATCGCGATCGAATCCACACAGCCATCCAGTCGGCGAGCTCGCGCTCAGAATCGCGGCCGCGTGTCCAGCTCCACCCAGCGTGCCGTCGGCGTAACGACCGCCGGGGCGCGGCCGGAGCGCATCCAGAACTTCCGCCACCATCACCGGGCTGTGGGCGAAATCGGGCACTTTGCATGTCAGCCTGCGTCCTGCGCCCGCGCCCCACCCCAGCGGGTCGCGATGCGGCGCCAAAGGTTTACAGCTTTCTGCGCGAGGCCGTTCTCGCCGTAGCCGGCCTCGTCCTCCGCCGCCTGCCATTCCCAATCCGAATTGCAAAGGTCGTTGCGCACGACGCGGATGTTTTCCAAAGCCAGTTCCGGCTGCGCCGGCGCAGGGGTGTGACCGCGCGTCAGCGGACTCGCAAACGAGATCCGGGTTTCGGCCGTCGTCGTCGCCGTGGGCGCGCACTTGTCCAGACGGGCCTCCGGCGCGGGCGCGGGCGGCGACGGTTGCATCCAGGGCGCGCGCGTGCCGAAGTCCGGCAGCATCCCCTGTCGGGCCGCGCGGTAGCGGCGGTTGTCGCGCCACATCGGCAGGAAGCTTGGGCTGGCACAAAGGAATTTAAGGGCGCTCATAAATCAGCTCACCAGTTTCATGCCCCGCATCACGTGCGCGTGATCGGCCGTGACGGCGGCGGCGTGGAGTTTCGGGGTCCAGATTTCAAATTTTCCCAGCGCGGCGGCGAGGACGGCGGTGTCCTTCAAGCCCGCTTTCTCAACCATGTATTCCGGGATGCAAATGCGGCCGACCTTGTCCAACTCGACGATCGTCGAGTTCGCGCCGATGAAGCGCAGCATCGCCCGCTTGTGCTCCGCGTCGTCGGGCCACGAGTTGACGGTCGTCATCAGGTCCTTCATGCCCGTGACCGGAAACGCGCGGAGGCAAATACCCGCGTCGTGCTGCGGCCAGACCACGACCGCGAGCCGGTCGGTCACCATTTCGCGCCACTCGCTCGGGATCAGCACGCGCCGCTTGTCATCCAACGGGCGCGTGAACGTCCCGTAGAAAAAGGCCTCTTCGACCTTGCTGGCGGCGTTGGAACTGGCGGCGGACATGGCGATACTTGACGGTTCGGATCAAACACTATTCGACACTACTTTCCACAACGGCCCACGGTTTCCCACAAATCTCCACCAGTCGTCAACGAGATTTTGCCAAAAAGTCCAAAAAGTTATTCACAACCCCCCGTTCCGAAACTAACGCGACCGTTAACGCCGCGCCCGGGCCCGCGCACCTGCGCGGCTCAGCGCATCACTTTGATCCGGTAATATCGCCGGCCCTGCGCGGGCGCGCCGCCGGTCAAAATAAAATTGTCGTCGAACTGCATCGTGGAGGACGCGCCGACGGCCGCGGGATCAATCTCGCCCGCGGCACTTCGCACCACGTCCGTGAACACTCCATTAAAACCGCCGCCCGCGTCGCCGTCGGAAAACTGCACGCGATAGCGCACGCCGCCGACACTCTTCCACGTGATCCGCAGACCGCCGCCCGGCAACGCCACGACCAAAGGTTCGGCCGGCAACGACGCGGCGTCGTGCGGATCCGTGTTCGCGAGATACTCCTGCAAGTTCGTGAAGCCGTCCTGATCCGGATCGAGATTCGCGTCGTTCACGTTCGGATTGAGACCGTGCGCGATTTCCCACGCGTCGGGAATTCCGTCGCCGTCGGTGTCGGTCAGATTCGTGACCGTGATGCTCACGAGCGCGGGCGCACTCGTTGCCAACCCGTCGGACACGGCGTAGTTGAAATGATCCGCGCCGGCAAACGCGTGCCCCGGCGTGTAGGTGAAAAGAAAATTGGTTGCCGCCACAGCGGCGAGCAGTCCGTTCGTCGGCACCGTGGTGATCGCGAAGGTCAAGGTCTGTCCGTCGGCATCGAAGCCCGCGAGCGCGAGATTCGTCGCCGCGTTTTGCGGAATGACGAACGAAAGATTGCTCGCGACCGGCGGCGTGTTCGTGACGAGGTTGAACGGATTGCTGAGACCGAAATGGCCGTTGCCATCGGTCGCCATCAACAGCACGCCGGTCGCGGGCACGGCCCCCGTGACGGAGCCGCCCCACTGCCCGCTGGAAAAATTTTCCGTGACCACGGGCGTCAGCGTGACGGGCAGGTAAAGATTCGACTGCGCCCACTGCACCGCGTTGGCGAGCATCAGGTCGAGTTGCGATCCCGGCACCGTGAAGTCCGTGCCGATCAGCACCGCGTGGCCCAAGCCGAAATCGCGGAAGGCCGCGTTGAAACTCGAATCCACGTCGCGCCGGAGCAGCGGCACGCCGTCGAACACCACGAAGCCGCTCGCGTTGTCCACCACGAAGCCCACTGGCAGTCCGGCGGTGAGCACGTGATTCGTCAACCGCGTGTCCGTCACCGGCGAGTCCGTGCTCACCAGCGCCACCGACATCAGGCCCGTGCCGTTGAGGATCAACGACGCCTCCTGGTCGAACGTGCAGAAGACCACGATGCCGCCGCGCGCGACAAAATCCTTCAGCACCGGCGCCCAGCTCTGGCCCAACCCCAGCGCGTCGCCCGTGCCCGCCTGCTCCGGCACGAGGAAGACGTGCTGGTCCGCCAGTTCCGCGCGCAGCGCCGCCGGACTCGTCGTGTCCGTGGTGATGAGGAGGACGTTGGTGAAATTATTCGTGAGCGCGGCGAGCGTGTTCGACACATACGTGGCGTAGGGGCTGTAGCCGGTGAACACGTGCGTGCGGACGGTCAAAGCGGGGTTGGGCGCCGCGCGCAACGCGAGCAGTTGCGCGAACGCGATAAAATTCGTGTCCGTCGTGTTCGTCACCGTCTTCGCCGTGACGGAAAGTGAAAACGGAAAGCCCGCGACCTGCGGGCTGCCCACGGCCGAAAGCGCGAAGCGGTCGAGGAATGGACTCGTCGGCACGTCGTCATCGAAGATCAACATCGTGCCGGAGCCCGCGTGAAAACCGGGCTCGCTCGCGCCCACCGCGACGGACACGTTGCCGTCCACGATGAGGTTGTCCACCGTCGTGAGATCGAACACCGCCGAGGTCTGGCCCGCGCCGAGCAACACGGACGGCGGGACCTGAAGCTTCGCGAGGTTCGACGACGTGAGCGTGATCGTCGTGTTCGTGAGCGCCGGATAATCCATCACGACGCGTCCCTGGTTCGTCAGCACGCCGGCGCTTTCCAGCGCCGCGGCGGGCAGCAGCACCGAGAGCGTCGGCACCTCGTTGTCATTCACCACCACGCTGTTCGTCACGGGGAGCCAGCCCGTGGCGCTCGCGGTCACGAGCACGGTCTTCGGCCCGTCGTAAATCAAATTGTCCACCACCGTGAGATTGAAGCGGTTCGAGGTCTGGCCCGCGGGGATCGTCACGTTCGTCGGCACGGTGATTTTCGTCAGGTCGCTGGAGACGAGTGACACGACGAGGTCGCTCGCCTGCGCGGCGGGCAGCGCGACGACGCCCGCGTTCGTCAGCACGCCCGCGCCCTCGCTCGTCGAGGACGGGACCGTCAACAGCAGCGGCACCGGGCACGACGGCGAGACGCTCAGGTCGCTTTCAAAAAACGCCGGCGGCACGCCGGTGCCGCGCGAGAGGCCGGCCAGCCCGTTGGCGTTGTCAATTTGCAGCCACGTGAGGCGGATGCGCCCGTCGAAAAACATTTCGATCTGAAAATTGTTCGCGTTGGTCGTGCCCCAGCGCCGGTCGTTCTGCCACGTCACGGCCACACGGTCCGCGAGTTGTTTCCACGACACCGAGCCGCCGGGCGACAACGGCAGGTCGAGATCCAGGAAATAGCCCGAGACCCGCAGCCGGTTGAAGTGATTCGCGAACGACTCCTGATACTGGTTGTCGCCCGTGTCGAACGTGAGGTAGCCGTTGCTGCCGATGAAGAACGTGTTGCGGCTCGAGCCGTAGAGCTTCACCTGCGCCGCGTTCGTGAGCGTCACCTGCAGGAACGAATCGTCCGTCAGCGCGAGCGACGTGCCGCCCGTGGGGTCGGTCGGAAACGCCGCCGTCGCCTGACGGCACTGGCCGTAAAAATTCGTCGAGCCGTCGGGCGTGAACAGGATGGAGGTGAAGCTGAGGTCGAAGTCCGAGTTGTCGAACAGCTCCGTGTAATAGTCCGGCTGCCCCACCGCGATCACGAATGTGCGCGTCTGCGTCCGGCCGCTGATCTGGTTGCTGAACGTGAGCGTGTTGGTGAAGACGCCCGCGGCGAGCGCGAGCGCGTTCGAGTTGAGGGACACAGTGTTCGTGAAACTTTGTGCGACATTCAGCGAGCCGCTGTTGCTCGTGAAGCCCAGCCAGTTCGTCGTCGCCGTCATTGTCCACGTCAGCGCGTTGGAGCCGGCGTTGGTCAGCACAAACGTCTTGCTCGTCGGCAAAAACGGCCCGCCCACCGGTCCCTTGAACGTGGTGCCCGTCGGCGGCGAAATGCGCAGGTCGTCCGGCAGATCGAACGACTCGACGACGCCGGCCGTCGTCGAGCTCGCCGGCGAGCTGGCGCTGAAGCCCATGCCGCGCTTGGCGAACGCCAGCCACAGCTCCGCCTGGTTCGCACCGCCGGTGTCCACGAGATCGGCTTGGAGGATCGCGTCGCGCGCCTGGAGAAAATTCGGGTTTGCCGGCGAGAGGCCCATGCCGTCCGTCACGAGCTGGAGCGCGAGCTGGTTGCCGACCGCGAAGCCGTGCTTCTGGACGAGCTGCACGCGCACCTCCCACAGCGTCACGCACCACACCTCGCCCTGGTTGTGAACCTCGTCCGCCGCGCCGAAGATCGGCGCGGGATTGCGCGGGATGCCGGGATGCGAGCTGGCCTGCGCCGGGTCGATGTCCTTGAACGTCAGCGGATTCTTGCCGAGGTTTGTCGAGTAGGGATAGCGCCGGATGCCGTAATAATAATTTTCCGTCTCGCCGAAAAAATTCAGCGTCGCGTAGGCAGCCGCCGCGAAGTTTCCGCTCAAGTCATCGCCCGGCTCGGCGAGCAGCGTCAGCGCGTAGAAGTCCGACCAGCCCTCGCCCATGCCCGCCGTCTGGAATTCGCTGATGAGCGCGCCGTTGCCCACGCGCCGGTTGCT
The DNA here is from genome assembly GCA_016199935.1 of Verrucomicrobiota bacterium. GTDB lineage: Bacteria > Verrucomicrobiota > Verrucomicrobiia > Limisphaerales > JACQFS01 > JACQFS01. Next base: position 658 of record JACQFS010000047.1, on the reverse strand, counting down.
CAGGCCGTGCGTGTGCTCGTGGAACACCACCTCCACGTCGAAGTCCCCGTCGCGATCCGGGTTCGGACCGGTGAAGAGATACATCTGCATCCGTCCGGGCACGCCGTCCGAATACGTGGCGAAGTTGGCATTGTCCGTGCCCGAGCCGTCCTGCGCGTCGGCCTGCACCGCGTCGTTGGCCACGCCGCCGCGGCCGAAGTTGTTGCTCTGAAAATTTCCCGCCGCCTCCGTGAAACCCAGCTCATACATTTTGTCGTGATACCAGTTGCAGAGGTAGAACAACTGCACCACCGCGGCCTTCTGGTTGTTCGTGTCCGTCGGCGGCTGGGTGAGATCGAGCGGAAAATTGAAGACGCGAAACGGCGAGCCTTGCGGGCGCGGCAGGTCGGGCAGGTCGTCCGAGTTGCGGTCGAGGTGTGCGTCCACGTTGTTGCCGCGCGTCTCGTTGCTGCCGTCGGGGATCCAGCCCTCGGGCGAGGCGTTCGTGTTCAACGCGGGCAGCGTCACCAGCGTGCGGCTGACCTGCGGCGGCTGGTTCGTGTTCGGCGTGGGCCAGCCCGGCGAGAACGGCGTCGGGCTGTCGTTCGTGAAAACATTGTAGGTCGCGTCGCTGAGGTAGGCCGTGAGGCAATGGCGCAGCAACACGCCGCCCGTCTCC
>JACQFS010000048.1 GCA_016199935.1 Verrucomicrobiota bacterium | reverse complement strand
GCGCTTCGACGACCGCGTGACCGGCAAGTTCGAGGAGTTTTGCAAGAACGGCACGATTGTTCACGTGGACATCGATTCGTCCGAGTTGAACAAAAACCGGAAGGCGAACCTGCCCGTCGTCGGTGACATCAAGGACACGCTCACGCGCTTGAACGCGATGCTCGCCAAACGTCCGCTCAACAAAAAACACACCGCGTGGCTCGCGCAGATCGCGGAGTGGAAGAAGAAGGCGCCGTTCGCGTACGCGATCACGCCGGAGATCGCGAACAGCGATCACATGAAGGACCACATGAAAGGACAGGAGGATCAGGTGATCCTGCAGCAGATGGTCATCGAGACGCTTTACGAACTCACCAACGGTGACGCGTACATCACCACGGGCGTCGGCCAGCATCAGATGTGGGCCGGGCAGTGGTACAAATACAAATTCCCGCGCCAGTTCATCACCAGCGCCGGCCTCGGCTCGATGGGCTTCGGCTTTCCCGCCGCGCTCGGCGTCAAGGTCGCGCACCCGGACAAGGAGGTCATTGACATTGATGGCGACGGCTCCTTCCTGATGAACGTGCAGGAACTCGCCACCGCGAACGTCGAGAAGATTGCCGCCAAGGCGATCATCCTCAACAACCAGCACCTCGGCATGGTCGTGCAGTGGGAGGATAATTTCTTCGACGGCAACCGCGGCCACACCTACCTCGGCAATCCCGACGACCGCACCAAGATTTATCCCGACTACGTCAAGGTCTGCACCAGCTTCGGCGTGCCGTGCGAGCGCGTGATGTTCCGGCGCGACCTCCGCGCCGCGCTCGAGCGGATGCTCGCGGCCAAGACGCCCTACGTGCTCGACGTGGTCACGCCCTACAGCGAACACGTGCTGCCCTTCATCCCCGCCGGCCGCACCGTGGCGGACATGATCTGGAAGGTGGAAAAGTAACATTTCGCGCAGCCCGGAGGGCGGCAGAAAATAGCCCGGCGATTTATCGCTGGGAAAGGGAGTGGATGGGGCGAGTCCCGGAGGGACGACAGAAGATGTCAGTGGAAATGGTTCTGCCGTCCCTGCGGGACTCAACCGGTTGAACGTCGCCACCCAGCGATAAATCGCTGGGCTATTTTCGGCCGTCCCTGACGGGACTCCGGTTTTCTCTGAACTCCCACGAAAAGAAAAAGTGCTTGCAAAAAGCGGAGGGAAGTTTTCACTCCACACCAAGCCATGAAAGGACTCCCGACAACTGAGGTGTTGTCTGCGTATCAAAACCGCGCAACCGCGCAACCGCGCAACCGCGCAACCGCGCAACCGCGCAATAGTGCGGGGCGGCGTTCGCCGCAAAACGGTTTTCCCCAACCGCCCGACCCCTTTTGCCACCGCGCACATAACCTTGTCCGGTCCACCGGCAACTCTCCCGGCCTCGGACATGGTTTTCTCCACGAGGGACATTCCTGTGTCCGGCGCGGAGACAAGCCTGTCCGCCACGGACATTCCCATCTCCGCCACGCAGACAATCTTCTCCACGATGGACATGACCTTTTGCGTCCCGGACAAAACCTTGTCCACGCCGGACAAGGTTATTTCGACCCCAAGAAAACCTTTTCCGTCACGGAAAAGGCTTTGTCCAAGCCGGACAAGGTTATTTCCGCAACCCCGAAACCCGTGAAATGGCAGGAAAATGGCCGATTTCGACCGCCAGCGGGTGTCAGCCGGCGACCAGAACCCCTTTCAACCGCCGAAACCACCCCCTCCGGCTTTAACGCTCACTTCGCCACTCCCAATCTTCAACCCTCCACCCCCAATTTCATCCCATGCCCCCGACCCCTCTCACCTGGGGCGGCAAATACCCCGATGGCACGCCTTTTCGCTATGGCGATCCCGGCCTTTTCTGGAATGGAAATGTCCCTGAACCTCAACCCCACAAAAAAATGAGCACCCTCCGAGTCCTCCTTGGCTTCGCCAACGCGCCCGACCATTCCCTCGAGGAAACGGCCGGCGCCGTCATTGACAACCTCTACGGCAACCCGGCCTTCCCCAACCCGCCCGTGACCAAGGTCGCGCTGCAGGCCGCGCTGGCCGATTTCACCGCCGCCATCGCCGCGCAGGCGCAGGGCGGCACCGCGGCCACCGCGGACAAGAACCTCAAACGCGACATCCTCATCGGCCTGCTGCGCCAGCTCGCCGCCTACGTGCAGGACAAGTCCGGTGGCGTCCTGGCCACGCTGCTCTCCAGCGGCTTCGAGGCGGTGAGCACCAGCCGCGCGAAACACCCGCTCCCCAAGCCGCAGATCGAGGAGATCAACAATGGCAACTCCGGCCAGTTGATCGTCAAGGTCAAGCCCACGCCCAATGCCAAGTGCTACGAGGGACGCTACGCGGCCATCGGCGCGGGCGGCGTGCCCGGCCCGCTGCAAAACGCGGGCCTCTTCACCAACTCCCGCGCCATGCCCGTCAACGGCCTGACGCCGGGGACGATGTATCGCTTCGAGTTCCGCGCCGTCGGTGGCACCACCGGCTACAGCGATTGGAGCGACGCGGTGCAACACATGAGCATGTGAAGACCGCCCCGTCACCGTTGCCGCCACCCGCCGCGCCTGCGAAGTGGACTTCCAACAACAACCAACAAAACAGCAACTCAAATTGAAAACCATACACCAAGCCCCCCACCCCCTTCATCAACGGCGACGACAATCACCTGCCAGATGCCCAAGATCGAGGTCATTGCGGATAAGGTAAATCAACCAACCCAATCCAAGGGCGGTTTGGACATCACCGTGGTGCCCGCGCTCTACAAGGCGGTTCGCACGAAAAAAACCACCACCACGCAGGTTCAGCCCAATTTCGCCGAGGCAATGCAAATTGACAGGAACACTCATGTGATGGTCGAGCAGGTCACCACTGCGCACTTAACAACCGCGCCTGCCAGGGTTGAGTTCACCGTGAAAATCCACAACCAGTTGAACCGCGTGTTCCATGCGAAGGGATCGGTGGTTCAATTCAATGTGGATGGGAAGCTCATTCCATTCAACAACACGGACTACACGGAGTTTGCCAACGGCATTGTGCCGCCGCTCAATGACAGTGATTTCAAGATTGCCGGCCCGCCGCTGGATTTGCTCAAAGACAAGGGCACCCTCAGCATTTTTGTCTACGACGTTGTAACGGCAACGGACGTGGCGGGGAATACCACCGAAAAACAAAACTACACCTGGGATTTCACTTACACGATGGAAACAGTTTCTGAGCCTGGGGAACGTAGCCAGAGGCGGGGACGAATGAGCATTGCCGCTTACAATCAAATCATCATGCAGCAGCGGCAAAAATAAACTCGATAAAACGAAGCGCCATGAATTATACGAAATCACATTTGCTTGCTGCCGGACTAGGGTTCGTTTTGTTTGGACTGGCCAATGTTCAAACCGAAGGAGCGAATAGTAAAACAAACGCTCCTCCCGCAAGGCCCCTGCCTCCCGCGCCGGTGGCTCCCAGGCCGACACCTCAGCCCACGCCTGCCCCGCCTCGTTCGAATCCGACGGTATCAGACACGAATGCCAAAAGGGCAGATCAGGAGCGAGCCGACAGGGAGAGAGCTAGCAGAGAAAAGGCAGACCGTGAGAAAGCTGACCGGGCTAACAGAGAAAAAGCGGACCGGGAAAGAGCCGATCGAGAGAAGGCCGATCGGTCTGCGAGGGAAAAGGCTGACAAGGCCGCGGCAGATAGGGTTGCGGCGGATAGAGCCAGAATGGAGAAGGCGGCGGCAGAAAAAGCCGCTGCCGCCAAGGCCAATGCGGAGAAAGCGGCGGCAGATAAGGCAAAAGCGGACAAGGCGGTAGCGGACAAAGTCGCAGCAAACAAGGCAGCCGAGAAAGCCAAGAACGACAAGGCGGCGGCAGACAAGGTTGCGGCCGATAAGGCCAAGGCAGAGAAAGTAGCGGCAGACAAAGCAAAAGCGGACAAGGCGGCAGCGGACAAGGTCGCCGTGGATAGAGCCAAAGCGGCCGATAAGGCCAAAGCGGGCCAAAATATTAATCCAACAAAAGTTTTTGGGCTTCCTCAAGGGAACCATGAAACATCCGGATTTGAGGATCCAAAGGATCTAAGAGTCGCCACAAAGGATGGGAAAATGGGTCCGAAAGACGTGTCCAGCGACTACAAACTAAAGCCTGGAGAAGTATGGGAAAAGCACGAAGGTATCGACTTCTCAAGCCGCGATGCGAACGGGAAGCTGAAGGAGCTAGAATACAAAGCTGGTATCTCCGGAACAGTTGTAGTCCCCACAGGGATGAGCCCTGGCTACAACACAATTAGCGTGAAAATGGCAGATGGAAAACTGGTTCAGTATCTTCACAATTCTGCCGTTATGGTCAAGGTGGGCGATAAGGTCACCCCTGATACAGTTTTAGGCAAGACGGGTGGCAAAGGACCAAAGGGCGACAATGAATACACAATCCACCTTCACGTTCAAGTTAAGGATCCTCACTCATCTGCCGGTCGCCGTGATCAGGGTTGGGGATGAGCTTGCGGTTCTTGGAGTCCACCACGAAGTCCAGGTATTCGAGCGGAATCTGGCCGAGCAGGTTGGGCACGTCCTCGCCAATGTCCACCACGTCGAAATTGCCGTAGCGCCCCTGCACTTCGAGGCGGACCGGCTCATACACCGCGCGCCTTTTCGGCCCGTTGGTCGTCTTGGAGATGACTTCATCCACCTTTTTCAACCCCAACGCGCTAATGACGCTGGGGCGGAGATAAAGCCGCGTGGCGCCCGTGTCCACCAACGCCTCCGTTTGCACGGTGCGCGGCACCGCCTTGGAGAGCCTGCGCTGCTGAACGCCAAGATCGAACAGGTTGGTGAGTTTGAGGGTGACGGTGACTCGGCCCATGCGTTGACTGTGCTGCCTCACGGGCAACGGGTCAAGCGAGCACTCCCTTCACCACTTCGCCCTTGATGTCCGTGAGGCGGAAGTCGCGGCCGGCGTGGCGGTAGGTGAGTTTCGTGTGGTCGAAGCCGAGCAGGTGCAAAATCGTCGCGTGCAGATCGGCGATGTCCACCTTGTTCTCCACCGCGGCGAAACCGAACTCATCCGTCGCGCCGTAAGTGGTTCCCCCTTTCACCGCGCCGCCGCCGAGCCACGCGGAGAAGCCGCGATGATTGTGGTCGCGACCCTTGCCCTTGGTCTGGTCCACGTTTTGATTCAGGTCCATCACGGGCGTGCGGCCGAATTCGCCGGCCCAGAGAAGCAGCGTGTCGTCGAGCAGTCCGCGCTCCTTGAGGTCCTGGAACAGCGCGGCAATGGGCTGGTCAATTTGCGAGGCGGCGTCTTTGAGTCCCGTCGCGATCAGGCTGTGGTGGTCCCACGCGGCCTGCCACACCTGCACGAAGCGCACACCGCGTTCGAGCAACCGCCGCGCGATGAGAATCTGCCGCGCCTGCACGCCGTCGCCGTAGCGTTTGCGCACGGACTCCGGCTCCTTGCTGATGTCGAAGGCATCGCTCGCCTCGAGCTGCATACGGAAGGCGCCCTCGAAGGACTGGATGCGCGCTTCGAGCTGGGATTCGTTCGCGCGCTTGCGGGCGTGCTCGGCGTTGAGGCGCTGGAGCAGATCGAGTTGGCGGCGCTGCTCGGGGAGGGACTCGGCGTTGTTGCGGATGAACTCGATGAGCTTCTCGACCTGCGTGTCCTTGGTGTCCACGAAGTTGCCCTGGTAAATGCCGGGGAGGAACGCGCTCTGCCAATTCTGGTCGCCCTGCAACGGCCGGCCGTGCGGCATCATGGCAATGTAGCCGGGGAGGTTTTGATTTTCGGAACCGAGTCCGTAAGTGATCCACGAACCGAGACTGGGACGGGGCAAGCGCGAGTTGCCGCAGTTCATCAGCAGCATCGCGTTCTCGTGGCTCGGCGTCTCGGTGAACATCCCGCGCACGACGCACATGTGGTCCACCCACGCGGCGGTCTTTTCGAAAACTTCCGACACCTCGACGCCCGACTTGCCGTAGGGCTTGAACTTGAACGGCGAGCCGAAGGCCGCGCCCTCGTTCTGCGCGTGCTTGCTCACGCCCTTGATGGACTTGCCGTCGTATTTCGTGAGCATCGGCTTGGGATCGAACGTGTCCACCTGCGACGGCCCGACTTGCATGAAGAAATGGATGACGCGCTTGGCCTTGGCCGGGAAGTGCGGCTGGCGCGGCGCGAGCGGATTGGTCGAGAGCGCCGGCTCGCCGACGAGCACGCCCGTTTGCGAAAGGAGCGTGGCGAGTCCGAGTCCACCGAGGCCCATGCCCGAGCGCGCGAGGAAATCGCGCCGGGTGAGAAAATAATCGGCGAGCCGTGGCTGATGTTCGTGCGGGTTCATGACTCAAAATGAGACGCGACGGCGGACACTTGGCTTCGGAAAAGTTTTTGCCGCAATAAAAAGTGCGCCGGCGCTCATCAACGTCAGACGCGTTGCTGCGTGGCTCATTGTTTTGAGGTTATCCGCGTCCCGAACCCCAGCAAGAAAGATTCCCGACGACTTCGCTCAATCTGGCAAACTTCCCGCTCCCAACCCGCACCAAACTGGTGCCGATATGAGCCTTGCCACCACCGAATCGCCCGCTGACGCCACCGGGCTTGCCTCCGCGCCCGCCCAAGAAGAGGGCGAAACGGAAGAATCGTGTCTTCAACAGGCCAAGAAACAAGAGGTGGCGGAGAAGAAAAAAACCTCCGTGAAAGCGGACACGGCGAAGGATCAATTCACTCCCGAACGCACCGGGTTCTGGAACCGCCTGAAGGAGCGCTTCGTCCCCCGACCGAAGAGCGAACTGGATTTACTCCTCCAGCGCGCCGAAAGCGGACTGCCGGAGGATCAGCACGAACTGGGATTGCGCTATCTTTACGGGAACGGCGTGCCGAAGGATTTCCGGGCCGCCGAAATCTGGTTCCGCCGTGCCCTCAGCGCGCACATCCCGCAGGCGCAAACCTGTTTGGGTGACATGTTCCGGTTGAGCATGGGTGTGGATAAGTCCTACATCGAGGCGCGGAAGTTTTACCAGCAGGCCGCCGACCAGGGCTGGGGCGAGGCGCAGTTTCGCATCGGGCAACTCCATGAATTTGCGCAAGGCGTGAAGCAGGACTACAAGGAGGCCGCGCGCTGGTATAAAATCGCGGCCGACCAGGACGTGCCGGGCGCGCAACTCTTCCTCGGCGTGCTCTCCTTTGAAGGCAAAGGCGTCCCGGCCAACGCGGCCGAGGCTTACAAGTGGCTCACCCTCGCCGCCAAGGCCGGTGATCCGAATGCCCAGGCCTGCCTCGATTTCGTCGGCCCGCAACTGACCCGGGAACAGATTGCCGAGGGCGAGCGTCTGCTCGGGGAATACCGCAAGATGCGGGAGGCGGAGGAAAAAAACCTCCTCCCGAAGAACCACGCGCCCACACCATGAGCAACCGACGCTTCAAAATCGTTCTCGCCGACGACAACCTCGTCGTGCTCAAGGTCCTTTCGCTCAAGCTCGCCGCGCACGGGTTTGAGGTCGTGGCCATTTCCGAAAGCGACCAGATCATCGCCCGCGTGAGCGAGGAAGTCCCCGACCTCATCGTGCTCGACCAGCATTTCGGTTATCAGGTCGCCATCGGTTCGCCGGAGTGGAACGGGCTCAAGATTCTCCGCTGGATGAACCGGCTTGAGCACCTGCGCGACATTCCCATCATCATCATGACGGCCGATGAGTCGGTGGAGCTCAAAGCCGACGCGCTGAAATATGGCGCCTCCGCGTTTCTGCACAAGCCGCTCGACTATGAGCAGTTGGTGCGGCTCTGCACCACGCTCTCCGGCTCGGCGCGCCCACCTGTCGAGGCACCCATTAACGATGGCGTGGACGAACCCGTCATCACCGCGGTGCCGACAGCCCCGCCGCCCCCCGCGCCCGAGCCAGTCGAAGTAGCGCCCGCGGAAAAAAACTTCGTCTTTTGAGCGCGCTGGACGGCAGCTCGCCCCCTGCCCTACCCTCGCGGTATGAGATGCGCCGTCACCGCCGGGCCGACTTACGAGAGCCTCGACGAAGTCCGCCGTCTGACCAATTTTTCCACCGGGAAGTTCGGGACGCAGTTCGCCAATTTCCTCGCCGGCCGTGGCCACCACGTCACGTTGCTCCGCGGCTACTACGCCATTCACCACGACGAAATCAAAGCCGCCGAGACGCAGACCTTCACCACCACCACCGACCTCTGCGAGCGGTTGCGGAAACTCGCGGACGCCGGTGTGGACGCCATCTTCCACGCGGCGGCGGTGAGTGATTTCAAATTCGGAAAAATCTGGGAACGCACGGTTGCCGGTGAACTCACCGAAGCCCGTGGCGGAAAAGTTTCCACGCGCTCCGGCACGCTGCTCGCGGAACTCGTCCCCACGGAAAAACTTCTCGCGCACCTTCGCGCCTGGCATCCGCGGGCGTGCCTCGTCGGCTGGAAATATGAAGTGGACGGCGGCCGCGCCGACGTGCTCGCGAAGGCCGAACGCCAGATCGCGGAATGCCGCACCGACGCCTGTGTGGCCAACGGCAAGGCTTACGGTTTCGGCTTCGGCCTGGTGCGCGGGCCTGGGCGCTGCGGGCATTTCACGGACACGCAGGAGCTTTACCTTGCGCTGGAACAGTTCAGCCGGGAAACTTCGGCCGCGCGGCGCGCCGCAAATCCGAAATGATCACCGCCCACCCCGTCCGCTGCTGCCAGTGGGTGTTCAACACCACCTTGCGGCGCGCGTTCCGCCGGAGGTTTTTCAAGGTCTCGGCCACCGCCGCTCCCGAGTTCGATCCCGCCCGGCCCGTGCTGCTGCTGCCCAACCACTCGAATTGCTGGGATGGCTTCCTCAGCTACTGGCTCGCCCGCCATTGGAGTGGCCGCTATCCGTGCGGAATGATGGACGAAACGGAGATGCGCCTGTTTCCCCACTACCGCCATGTCGGAATCTTCTCCGTCAACCGGCACAACCGCCGGTTCGCTGGCGCGTCGTTGCGCCACGCCGCGCGGCTCCTGGAACGGCCCGGCCCGTGGATGATCCTTTTCCCGCAAGGTGAGCAACTGCCGGCCTCCGCACCGCTCCGTCTCGAGCCGGGCGCGGCCTGGCTGTGGAAACACAACCCGGAAGTGCAGGTGATCACCGCGGCCTTCCGTTATGTGTTCCTTTACGACACCCGACCGCAGATTCTCGTCTCGACGGAACGGCTCACCCCGCCGGCCGACGGCGACAGCCTCGCGGCGCGCACCGAACTCATCGCCACCAGCCTCCGCCGGCAACTGGACCAACTGGACGCGCGTTTCAACAACCAGGACTTCACGGGCATGGAGACGGTCCTCAGCGGGCGGCCTTCGCTCCATCACCGCTGGGCGCGATTGCGGCAGCTCTTCACGTTTCGCCGACCGGAAAACGGCTGAGTGGCAACCGCGATGGATGCATTCCTGAACTGCTATCTCCTCACGGCCAATGCCCTGGCCGCGGCAACGCTCGCCGTGCTGCTCCTGAACCTGGCGACGTTTCGCCGGCTGCGCGGCGCTGGTGCGCGGCCCACCGGCGCGGCGCCGCGCGTCTCGGTGCTGGTGCCGGCGCGAAACGAGGAACTGAACATTCGCGCCTGTGCCGAGTCGCTGCTCACGCAGGATTATCCCAACTGCCAGCTCATCATCCTCGACGACCAGTCCACCGACGCGACGCCCGGCATCTTGAAGGAACTCGCCGCCCAGCACCCGCGCCTGCGGGTGATCACCGGCCAGACTCTGCCGCCGGGGTGGCTCGGCAAATGTTGGGCCTGCCAGTTGCTAGGCGAGGCGGCGGACGGCGACTGGCTGCTGTTCACCGATGCCGACACCGTGCATGAGCCGCAGAGCGTGAGCGCCGCGCTGGCGCACGCACAGCGCACCGATGCCGATCTGCTTTCGGCCTGGCCATTCCAAGAAACGGGATCCTGGAGCGAACTGCTGGTCGTCCCGATCGTGATGCACGTCCTGCTGCTGAGCTTCGCGCCGCTCGCGCTCATCAAACGCCTCCATCTGCACCGGATCGGGATGGCGTGCGGGCAATTCATGCTCTGGCGGCGCGCGGCCTACCGGCGCATCGGCGGGCACGAGTGCGTCCGCGACTGGGTGCTGGAAGATGTGCAGCTTGGCCGCGTGGTCTTGCGCAACCGGATGCGCCTGGAACTCGCGGACGCGACGTTGCTCGTGCGCACCCGGATGTATCGTTCCTTCCCGCAGCTATGGGAGGGCTTTTCAAAAAACCTCTTTGCCGTCGCGGGCGGCACGTGGCTGACCCTCGCTGGCGCGTTGTTCGCCACCACCGGGCTGCTCGTGCTGCCGTGGTTCCTTGCGCCGCTGCTCAGCGTGCTTGGCCACCCGCTCGCGCCATGGGCGTGGACCGTCGTGCTGTTGACCTTTGTTCGGCGGCTTGTCCTGGCGCTTCGCTTTCGGACCCCGATCCTGAGCGCGATCCTTCATCCCGTGGGCAGCCTGCTTTCTACGACGATGACGTTGAACTCCGCGTGGCGCTGCTGGACCGGACGCGGCATCAACTGGAAGGCGCGGGCCTTTCAGCCGCAGGTGAAATGAACCCCACACGGACGGAACTCCGGGGGCGACGGAAAAATAAACCCAGCTCAGCTCGCCGCCGGCCCGCCCGCGGCGCGCGCGAAGCTGATCGTATCGCGATAGCGTTTGTTGTCCGCCCGAATGCGCGAGGTGAGCGTCTTGCCGATGGCCAGGAGCAACGGCGTGGCGAGATTGGGATGCTCGGTGGCGAGCCCGCGGAAATCGTCCACCTTGATCTTGAGCAGCATGCCGTCCTTGTTGGCGACGATGTCCGCGGAGCGCGGGCCGTCATCGAAGAGTGAAATCTCCCCGAAGAACTCTCCGGCTCCGAGGGTCGTGAGGATGGTTTCCTTGCCGCCGATCATCAGGCGCACGCGCACCTCGCCATCGAGGATGAGGAACATCGCGTCGCCCGGGTCGCCTTGTTTGCAGATTTCGGTCCACTGCCGCACCGGCAGCACCTGGACGAACTTGAGCATCGCGGTGAGCTGATCTTCGGAAAGCTCGGCAAAGATTTTCACCCGGCGCAGGGCACCCACGTGAAGTTCGCTGGCCCCGGGCTTCGCCGCGGACGCTCCGGGTCCGCGCGCCGCCCCGGGCTTGCTGCGGAAGAACATCTGGAGTTCGGGCGTCTGCCTCGCCTTGTGCCACGCGTCGACCGCCTCGGAATAGACCCACGTCTCCGGCAACACGCGCTGGTCACGCACCCAGTCCACGAGCGTGGGGAGTTCGACGGGACCGTAAAGCACATCATCCGCCCCGAGGATTTTGAATCCCGTGCCTTTTTCGACTTTGTCCATGACGGCGCTCATAATTTTCCCGGCGGGCGGAAAGGTCAACCGGCGTTTTTGCAGACGGTCTGCACCCGCCGGCAGTTACAACCGCGGCACCCTTCTCCCGACGGGCATTTGGACGGAGGGAGCCGCGGGCACCTTCAAACGGACCATCCCCGGCCTCACATCTGCTCCGGCGTCCCGATGCCGAGGACGTCCAGTCCCTGCCGGAGCACGCGGCCGGCGAGTTCGCACAAACGCAGGCGCGTGGAACGTTCCGGCTCGGCGGCCTTGAGCACGGGGCACGCTTCGTAGAAGCGCGTGAAATGCCCGGCCAGCTCGTAGAGATAATTGCAGAGGTAATTCGGCCGGCACTCCTCGGCGACCATTTCGAGGACGAAACCGAAGTTGAGCAGATGCTTGGCGAGCGCGAGTTCCTCCGGCGCGCCGAGCCGGATTGCCGCAGACGGGTCAAGGCTCACTCCCGCCTCCGTCGCCTTGCGGAAAATGGACTGGATGCGCGTGGAGGCATACTGAAGATACGGCGCGGTGTTGCCCTGCAACGCCAGCAGCTTGTCCCAACTGAACACGTAGTCCGTCTGCCGGTTCGGCAGCAGGTCCGCATACTTCACCGCGCCGAGGCCGACGATGCGCGCGATCTCGCGGCGTTCCCCCTCGGGCAGGTTCGGGTTTTTGTCCGTCACCACTTTCAAGGCCCGCTCCTCCGCTTCGTCGAGCAGGTCGGCCAGCTTCACCGTGTCGCCGCTGCGCGTTTTGAACGGCTTGCCGTCCTCGCCGAGGATGCTGCCGAACCACACGTGCTCCAGCCGCACCTTCGCGTCCGCGCGCCATCGGCGGAACGCGGCGAAAATCTGCCGGAAGTGCAACTGCTGCCGTCCGTCCGTCACGTAAATGATTTCATCCGGCGACCATGTCTCCATCCGGTATGCGAGGGTCGCGAGATCGGTCGTGGCGTAGTTGAACCCACCGTCGTTCTTTTGCACGAGCGCGGGGTTCGCGTGCCATTCGCCGTCACGCTGCGTCTTGAACGGGTCATCCTTCGGCGGCAGCGAGTCGTCGCTGAAGATTGCCTTCGCCCCCTCGCTCTCACGCGCGAGGCCTTTCGCGACGAGGTCATCCACGGTCGCTTGCAGACGCGGGTTGTAAAAACTTTCGCCGAGCGCGACGTCGAACTTCACGCCGAGCCGCGCGTAGATCGTGTCGAACTGCACCTGCGAGAGCCGCTGCATCTCGCGCCAGATCGCGAGGTTCTCCGCGTCGCCCCGCTGGAGCTTCACGAGTTCGGCGCGGGCCGCTTCGAGTTTTGCCGGATCGGCCTTGCACTCGGCGCTGAGCTTTTTGTAGAGCCGCTCCATTTCGCCGATCGGATCGGCCGCGAGCGCCGGCGCGTCGAGCTCGCGCTTCCAGCCGATGAGCAGCATCCCGAACTGCGTCCCCCAGTCGCCGATGTGGTTGTCGGTCACGACGCGGTGGCCGAGCAGACGAAACGCCCGCGCCAGCGCATCACCGAGGATGGTCGAGCGGATGTGGCCGACGTGCATCGGCTTCGCGACGTTGGGCGAGGAGAAATCAATGACGATGGTCCGCGGCGTGGCGGCCTTGCGGAAAAAGAGATGCTCGCCGCGTGCCGCGCCCTGGAGCAGGCCGGCGAGCGCCTCGGCCTTGAGCCGGAAGTTGATGAAGGCCGCGCCAGCAATCTCCGGCGGCTCGCACAAGCCGGTCACGTCGAGCTTCGCCATCACATCCGTCGCGAGCTGCCGCGGGTTGAGCTTGCGCTGCTTGGCCAGCGACATCAGCGCGTTGGTTTGGTAGTCGCCGAACTTCGGCTCGCACGAGCGCACGAGCACGCTGGTGAGGTCCGCGTCGGGCAGGACGGCGGCCACGGCGGCGTGCAGGCGTTGTTCAATGAGATGGCGAATCATCGTTCCGGGGCGCAGAGGAAAGCAGAGCCCCGCGCAAAGCGCAAAGCGGAAAGGGAAAAGTGCCGATTGAAAACCCGTCCCTACCCATTCCCCTTAGCGCTTGCCGCTTACCGCCTCTACTTCCCCGCGCTGAACCGCTGGATGATGTCGAGCATCGCCTGCGCGTCGGGCGCCTGTTCGAGCGAGGAGCGAAATTCCTTCGAGTGAAGCAGCTTCGCGATGTTCGCGAGCGTGTGCAGATGTTTTTGGAACTGCCCCTGCGGCACGAGGAACAGCATCACGAGATGCACCGGCTGGTTGTCCAGCGCGTCGAAGTTCAGCCCCGCGCGCGAACGACCAAAGGCACCGATGACTTCATGAATCAGATCCGTCGAGGCGTGGGGGATGCCGATGCCGAAGCCGATGCCCGTGCTCATCGAAGTCTCGCGTTTCTTGACGACGGCCGTGATCGCCTCGCGATGCTCCGGCTGAATCTTCCCGACGCCCACGAGGTGGCCGACCAACTCGTCAATCGCCTCCCAACGGTTGACCGCCTTGAGTTCGGGGACAATCAACTCTTTCTTCAGGATGTCGGCAAGCGTCATAAAGTTGCGGGCGCATTAGGCGGAAAGCCCCACGTCATTTCAAGCAAAGTTTGGGTAAGTTCTCTGCCGCGGACGCGTTCGGCACTGCCCCGGACCGCGAGCCGTCCCGGCTCGCAGCGGTCACCTTGGCGGAACGGTCTACAAACTTTCCAAGCCCTTTTCCATTCCCAACCGCTGCGAGCCGGGACGGCTCGCGGTCCGCCGGGGCCGTGTCCGGATACGCCCCGCTCCCGCTCAATGAAACAAATGCCCGAGCCGCACCAGCACGTCGCCCGTGAAGTGCAGCGTCCACCCCAGCGCCGTCAGCACGCCCACCCGCGCCGTGAGCAACGGCAGCCCCAGCAGCAGCACGAGCACGTTGCCGAGGAAAATCACCACGCCGGAAAACAGCCAGCCCTGCGAGGTGATGTCCGACTGCTCCGTCTGCAACACGTGCCACGTGAGCGTCACGTGGAACGCGTAGGCCGCGCCGAGCGCGAGATGAAACCACACCGCGTAATCCCGCCATCCCGCCATCACGCTGACCAGGAGAAACCCCGCCATCACCAGCACCGCGTAGAGCGGGAAAAAATACGGCGCCAGCGCGATGAGGAAATTGCTCCGCGTCACCACGACGTGCCCGCCCTTCGCCGACGCCTTGAACTTTTTCACCCCGCCGAGGAACAGCCATGTCCACACCGCGTGCGTCAGTTCGTGGCCCACGACGTAAATCCACATCGGCTTGGGCAGCATGACGAACACCACGAGCCAGCACGCCGCGCCCGCGAGCAGCGGCACCCAGACCAGATCGCCGCGCCCGCCCGCGCTGGCCTTGAGCACCAGCCACAACGCCTGCGCCGCGCCGTGGCACAACGGCAGCAGCAGCACGGCGAGGATGAACTTGACCCATTTCGGCACGCGCGCAGTGAACGGATTCGCGCGCCAAAATCCAAGCGCCAACGCACGGACGCGCGGCGCCGCCGGCGCCGGGATTCAGGTTCCCAGCACCGGCGGCACGGGCTGGTTGCCGTTCCAGAACAGGCACACCGCATAGTAAATGAACAACGCCACCAGCAACGGCACGCAGAGGATTTCCAGCCGCACTTCCGTGAGCACCATCCGCACATACCAGATCACGGCCATCGCCGCCACGGCTGCGGTGAGGTGCAGCAGCCATCTCGTGCCCGGCAGGAACACGGAGACGAGCATCGCCACGAACAGCAGCGCCAGCCCCGCCTGCGGCGCGGCGACGATCCAGCCGGCCGGCTCCTTGGGCCGCGTCCCCTCGGTGAATCCCGAGGTGAACAGTTTGGCGACGTAACCGGCCAAACCCACGCTCTCCTTCAGGAACGCCCCGCCGCTGCGCAGCAGGATCGCCGCGAGCAGGATTCCGAGCGCACCCACGGCCAGCATCCCGGTGGTCACGCGCAAAATCAGGAAGAGGGTTTTCAAGTTTCGTTTTCCGATCGGGCGGAAATCATTTGGAGAGCCATGCGTTCGCGCCGGGGTTCACGGTGGGAACTCTGCGCACGGCCGGCCGAAGTGTCGAGCGAGCGTTTGCGCGGAACGATGCAGATGCGAAGAATGTGCAACCACGGATGCACACGGATGCACACGGATAAAAAGGCCCGCACGACCGCATTTTCCCCTTCTCCACCTGATGAGCCGGTGTCTGCTGGAACCAACGCCGGTCCATCCGTGTTAATCCGTGTCCATCCGTGGTTGAAATGCTTTCCCAACTGCATGGGTCCGGTTTGGTGGAACCGCGCACTCCCGCGGTGTCCCGCCATTTTGATTGATCGCTTTTCGCGGCTCGCGGTCTAACCTCCGCCCGTCCCCATGAACGCAAAAAATCTTTTCCTCGCCGCCGGGCTGCTTGCGGCCGGTGCCGCGGGCGGTTATTTCGCCGGCAAACAGAGCGCGCCCGTTGCGCCGGCACCGGCAGCGCGGCCCGTGACCGACGGGCGGCCCCGGCCGTTGCCCGCGCCCACTGCGAAGAGCGGCGGCAGCAGCACGGCCGGAGTCGCGCGTTCGATTGACGAGATCGCGGCCGCGCTGAACCGCGCCGCGCGCGAACGCGACTGGTCCAAGCGCCTTCAGGCGATGAACGAGGCCATCACGGGACTGCTTGGCACGTCGGATTATCGCGCGCTGCTCGAACGTTTCGAGAAGAGCACCGCCCCGCGCTACGGCGCGCGCACGGGCCGGATGGATTGGTTCAGCGTCGCCGGGGTCGTGATTCCCAAGTGGGCTGAGGCCGATCCGCGCGGCGCGTTGCAATACGCCGAGGGGCTCAAGGATCGTGCGCGGCGTGACACGGCCATCCCGCTCGTGGTCGGCGCGTGGGCCAAGCAGGATGTCGCGGCGGCGCAGGCTTACGTCGAGGCGTTGCCGCCCGGCAATCTCGCGCGCGCGGCGATGAGTTCGCTGCTCAATGAGATGGCGCAGCAGGACCCGCAACGCGCGCTCGATTTCGCGGCGAGAAAAATGCCCGAGGCCGGCGGCAGTTCTCGATTCAACAGCGGCTTCAATTCCGGAAATTACTCCACCATCTTCTCCGCGTGGGCGGAGCGCGACCCGCAGGCCGCCGCGACGGCGGCGCAGCAACTCAAGCGCCCCAACGAGCGCCGCCAGGCGCTCGCCGCCATCGCCGCGCAGTGGGCCTCGACGGATTCCACCGGCGCGATGGCGTGGGTGCAGTCGTTGCCGGAGAGTTCGGACAAGCGCGACGCGTTGCGCAACGTCGCCAGCCAACTCGCGCAGGAGGACCCGCAGAAGGCCGTGACCTTTCTCAATTCCCTCGGCGGCGCCGCGCGCGCGGAGACTTACTCGACCATCGCCGCGAGCTGGGCGCAGAAGGACGCGAAGGCCGCGATGGAGTGGGCGCAGCAGTTGCCCGACGGCAGCAACAAGGAGAACGCGCTCCGCAACATCGCGAGCAACTGGGCGCAGCAGGACGCGAAGGCGGCGGTGGATTATCTCAACACACTCCCCGCCGGCCGCGCGCGCGACGCGTTCATCAGCTCGCTCGCCAGCTCGTGGGCGAACACCGATCCGAAGGCCGCGCTCGATTGGGTGCAGCAATTGCCGGCCGGAAAGTCCCGCCGCGACGCGATGCAGAACATGGTGCAGAACCTCACGTGGCAGGACCCGGAGACGGCCGCGAACATCCTGCTCACGTTCAAGCCCGGCGAATCGCAGAGCTATCTCTACGGCCAGGTCGCGCAGGGTCTCGCGCAGCGCGACGCGGACAAGGCGCTCGCGTGGGTGCAGCAACTCCCCGCCGGCCGCGCGCAGCAGGACGCGTTGCGCAGCGTTGTGAGCGGCCTCGCGCAAAACGATCCGCAGGCGGCGGTCGGCTTCGTGGACCAGTTGCCCGCGGGCAAGACGCGCACCGAGGCGATCCAAAATCTCGCGTCGCAGTGGGGGAGCCAGGACATTGACGCGGCGATTGCGTGGATGAAAAAACTTCCCGCCGACGCCGGACAGGACGCCGCGCTCAATTCGTTGAGCTACCAGTGGGCGCAGACGAATCCAAAGGACGCCGCGGCCTTCGCGCTCGCGCGCGCGCCCGGAGCGCAGACCGATAATTTCATCAACAGCGTCGCGACGCGCTGGGCCGAGAGCGATCCGCAGGCGGCGACGGCGTGGCTCGCGCAGATTCCCGAGGGCAAGAGCCGCGAGCGCGCCATCGCGGGAGTCGTCTCCGGCTGGGCGCAAAATTCCCCCGCCGAGGCGGCGAACTTCGTCTCCACGCTGCCGGTCGGCGCGGCGCAGGACAACGCCGCGGCGAGCGTCGTCTCGCGCTGGGCCAACAACGATCCGGCGGCGGCCGCGGCATGGGTCGCAACTTTCGGCGAGGGCGCGGCGAAGGAAAATGCCTCGCGCAATTTGATCCAGAACTGGGCGCGCGCCGACGCCGCCGGCGCGTCGCAGTGGCTCACGCAGCTTCCCGCCGGCAAGTCGCGCGACAAGGCGGTCGAGTCGTTCGTGGACACGACGAGCTACGAGGATCCCTCCGTCGCCGCCGCGTGGGTGCTTCAGACCGACTGGCAGAAAAATTCCTACCGCGTGGACAACATCGCGCGCAACTGGCTGCGCTACGACGAGAAGGCCGCGCGCGCGTGGATTCTCTCGCTGCCGCTCACGCCGGAGAAGCAGGCGCAGTTGCTCAAGCGGAGCAACAACGAGTGAGCAGGAGCGGCGACATTTTTGTCGCCGTCGCGATCCAATCTGGAGTGACAAGCGCGACAAGAGTGTCGCCCCTCCGTCGGACGCGCGCGGCATCACCCAACTTTCCCTTCCCGTCGCCCGGACGCTTTGCCATTCTCTCCGTCATGAATTCCCGCCTGAAGATCACGCTCCTTGCTCTGCTTGGCTGCTCACTGATTACGGAGCACTCCTTACTCCTCACCTCCGCCTCCGCCGCGCCGAAGCTGAACGTCCTGCACATCGTCTCCGACGACCTCTGCGCGCGCCTCGGTTGCTACGGCGATCCGATGGTAAAGTCGCCGAACATTGACCGGCTCGCCGCGCGCGGGGTGAAATTTGATCGCGCGTATTGCCAGTTCCCGCTGTGCAATCCGTCGCGCGCCTCCTTCATGACCGGGCTGCGGCCGGATACGACGAAGGTTTATGAGAACGCCACGCAGTTCCGCAAGAACGTCCCCGATGCGGTGAGCCTGCCGCAAAGTTTTCAGAAGGCCGGCTACAGCGTCGCGCGCGTCGGCAAGCTCTACCATTACGGCGTCCCCACTCAGATCGGCACGGATGGACTCGATGATCACGTGTCGTGGGAAAAGGTCGTGAATCCGCGCGGGCGCGACATTGACGACCTGAACATGATCGAAGTCCTCACGCTCGCCGACGGCAAGGCTACGACGAAGAAGGCAGCGGAGCTGAAGGATACCGGCGGGACGTTGAGCTGGCTCGCCGCCGAGGGCGCGGATGCCGACCAGACGGATGGCAAGGGCGCGGCGGCGGCGATTGCTCTGCTCGAAGAGCGCGCGAAAGACACCAAGCCCTTCTACCTCGCCGTCGGCTTCTACCGCCCGCACACGCCCTACATTGCGCCGAAGAAATGGTTCGAGATGTATCCGCGCGACCAGATCAAGGTGCCGAAAGTTCCCGCGAATCTCACCGAACTTTTCCCCGCGCCCGCGCTCGGCACGCACCGCCCTGCCGAACTCGCGATGAGCGACGACCTCAAGCGCCTCGCGCTCCAGGCGTATCACGCCTCGACGAGTTTCATGGACGCGCGCGTGGGCGAGGTGCTGGACGCGCTCGACCGGCTCAAGCTCACGGACAAGACCATCGTCGTCTTCCACAGCGACCACGGCTATCACCTCGGCGAAAAAAATCTCTGGCAGAAGATGAGCATCTTCGAGGAATCCGCCCGCGTGCCGCTCATCATCGCCGTGCCCGGCAACAAGCAGAACGGCAAGGTCTGTCTCGCTCCAGTCGAGTTGGTGGACTTGCACAAGACGCTCACCGAGCTCGCCGGCATCGTGGCGGATTCCAAGACGGAAGGCCATTCACTCCGCGCGCTCGTCGAGAATCCGAAGGCGAAGTGGGATCACGCCGCCTTTTCGCAAGTCACCCGCGGCACGCTCTACAACCTCACGACCAACGCGACGGAGAACAAAGGCAAGCGTGGCATCATGGGCCGCAGCCTCCGAACCGAACGCTGGCGTTACACCGAGTGGGACGAGAGCCGCGCCGGCGCGGAGCTTTACGACCACGACAATGATCCCGGCGAATGGAAGAACCTCGCCACCGACCCGAAGCACGCGAAGACGGTGGCGGAGTTGAAGGCAAAGCTGCACGCCGGAGGGAAGTAGGAAGTATTCAGTGTTCAGTTTTCAGTGTTCAGGCTCATCATCATCACGCTTATGAAGAATCATCGCCCCCGCTGGTTCACGCGCACCTTCGCGTTCTGCTTACTGAATACTGTCTTACTGAACACTGAATACTTTTCCCCGCCCGCCCGCGCCGCGGAGAAACTCAACGTCCTCTTCATCGCCACCGACGACTGGCGCACGGAGATCGCGTGCTACGGCGCGAAGGGGATGCTCTCGCCCACGGTGGACAAGCTCGCCGCGAGCGGCGTGAAGTTCGACCGCGCGTATTGCCAGTTCCCGCTCTGCAATCCCTCGCGCACCTCGCTGCTCAACGGCCGCTTTCCGACCACCACCGGCGTGATGGAAAACACCACGCACGTCCGCACCGCGCATCCGGATTGGGTCACGCTGCCGGAGCATTTCAAAAACAGCGGCTACTACGCGGTGAAGACGGGGAAAATTTTCCACGGCAGTCTGGAGGACGCGAAGTCATGGAGCGAAATCGCCGACGCCAAGGTGCCCGCCGGCCGCGGCATCAAGCCCGCGCCCGGCGCGGCGAAGAAGCAGGTGAAAGGCAAACAGGATCCCGCGCAGTCGGATCGCATCATCGTGCTCGATGGCGACGGCGAGGATCACGTGGATTATTACACCGCGCTCCGGGGCATCGAACTGCTGGAGAAGCACAAGGACGGGCCGTTCTTCATCGCCGTCGGTTTCCTCAAGCCGCACAGCCCGCCCACCGCGCCGAAGAAATTCTTCGACCTGTTCGACCCGGCGAAGATCGAATTGCCGCCGGACTTCGCGCCGCGCCCGACGGTGCCGCCGGGTTTCCCCGAAGCCTCCGTGCCGAAACGCAATGGCGACCTGTTCGTCGGCCGAGATGCCACGCCCGAGGCCGCGCGTGAAATGATCCGCGCCTACCGCGCCTCGGCGGCGTGGACGGACTGGAACATCAGCCGCGTGCTCGCCGCGCTCGACCGCCTCAAGCTCGCGGACAAAACCATCGTCGTTTTCTTCGGCGACCACGGCTACCACCTCGGCGAGAAGGGCAAGTGGTCGAAGCACAATTCCAATTTTGAAGTCTCCGCGCACGTGCCGCTCATCGTCCGGCTCCCTGGTGCGGCGGGAAATGGCAAGCCCTGCCCGCGCACGGTGAGTTTCGTGGATGTGTATCCGACGCTCGCCGAACTCTGCGGCCTCGCGCGGCCCGACGGGTTGGAAGGCCACAGCTTCGCCGCGCTGCTCCGCGACCCGAACGCGCAGTGGGATCATCCTGCGTTCACCGTGGCGAAGAACGCGGGCTTCTTCGGCAAGTCCGTCCGCACCGAGCGCTGGCGTTACACCGAATGGGACGACGGGAAAAATGGCGCGGTGCTTTTCGACCACGACGCCGACCAGCACGAGATGGCCAACCTCGCCGCCGACCCGAAGCACGCCGAGACGCTCGCGCAGTTAAAGGCGATGCTGAAACAAATTCCGGCTGCGAAATGAGCATCGCCATCAATGTCTCCGGCAAAGTCGGTTCACCATCAATGCGCCGCGGACGAAGGTCTTCATGAGAGCCGCCGCGCACATCGTCACCGCCGCCGAAGCTGTAGCCGCGATACCGAGCGGGGCCACAATCGCCGTCGGCGGCTTTGTCGGTGCGGGGCACCCCGAGGCACTGACGGCGGCGCTGGAGCAGCGCTTTCTCGCCGAGAGCGAACCGCGCGACCTGACGTTGGTTTACGCCGCCGGTCAAGGCGATCGCGAGGCGCGCGGGCTGAATCATCTGGCGCACGAGGGCTTGTTGAAGCGCGTCGTGGGTGGTCACTGGAACCTCGCACCCAAACTCGGTCAACTCGCGTTGGAAAACAAAATCGAGGCCTACAATTTTCCACAGGGCATCGTGTGTGTGTTGATGCGCGAGATCGCGGCGAAGCGGCCCGGCGTCTTTTCCAAAATCGGGATCAATACGTTCATTGATCCCCGGGCGGAAGGTGGACGGCTCAACAAGCGCACGACCGAGCCGCTGGTCGAACTGATGACCATTGATGACGAGCACTGGCTGCGCTACCGCACGTTCCCCGTGACGGTGGGGTTCATCCGCGCGACCAGCGCCGACCGGCGCGGGAATCTGAGCATGGAGCGCGAGGGTCTCATCGGCGAGGTGCTGCCTATCGCGCAGGCGGCGAAAAATCACGGCGGCATTGTCATCGCCCAGGTCGAGCGCATCGTGGATCGCATCGCCGATCCGAAAGCGGTGCAGGTGCCGGGCATGCTCGTGGACTACGTCGTGGTGTCCGATCCAGCGCAACACGCGCAGACGTTCGCCGAGCAGTTCAATGAGGCGTTCGTCTCCGCGCCCGGCGGGAATTTCGCCCTGGCTCCCCTGCCCTTTTCCGAGCGCAAGATCATCGGCCGGCGGGCGCTGGCGGAAATCAAACGCGGCGACATTGTGAACCTCGGCATCGGCCTGCCGGAAACCGTCGCGGCCGTCGCCGCGGAGACGGGCCGGCTCGACGAGTTCACGCTCACGCTGGAGAGCGGGCCGATCGGCGGCGTGCCGGCGTCGGGGTTGAGTTTCGGTTGCAGCCATTTTCCCGAGGCGGTCATTGATCAGCCGGCGCAGTTTGATTTTTACGACGGCGGCGGATTGGACGTGGCCGTGCTCGGCGCGGTGGAAGTGGACAACCAGGGCAGCGTGAACGTGAGCAACCTCGGCGACCGTTTCGCGGGTGTCGGCGGTTTCGTGAACATCACCCAGAGTGCGAAGCGCGTGATCTTCTGCTGCACCTTCCGCGCCGGCGGACTCGAGGTGGCGATGAAGGGCGGCGCGTTGAGCATCGTGCGCGAGGGGCGGCACGCGAAATTCGTCAAGAACGTGAAACAGGTCTGCTTCCACGGCCCCTCGGCCGTGTGGCGCGGGCAGCAGGTGCTCTACGTCACCGAGCGCGCGGTCTTCGAGTTGACGACGAGCGGTCTTTCGCTCAAGGAGATCGCGCCCGGCATCATGCCGATGCGCGACATTCTCCTACAGATGGAATTCCAGCCGATCATTGCCGCACCGTGGACGATGCCGGACGAATGCTTCGCCGTTTCCTGAAGTCAACTGGCTGCCCGAAGATTGGCTCGCATCAATCCGAAGAATCGGAGTTCGGCACCCCATCCAAATCACTCCGGTGCGTCTCCGCCGCGAGCCACACCGAGACGATGGTGATGAGCGCCATGCCGACCAGATACGCGGCGACAGGCCACGGCTTTCCCTCCGACCATTTCAACAACGCCGTCGCGATGAGGGGCGCGAGTCCGCCGGCCAGCGGCGAGGCGAGCTGATAGCCGAGCGACGCGCCGCTGTAGCGCACGTTCGTGCCGAACAGCTCGGAAAAAAACGCGGCCTGCGGTCCATACATCGCCGCATGGCCCACGAGGCCAATCGTGATCGCCAGCCACACCGCCGCCATCGCCCTGGTGTCCACCAGCCAGAAGAACGGGAACGCGAACAGCGCGAGAAAAACTGCGCAGCCCAGATACACCGGCCGCCGACCGATGCGGTCGGAAAGCGCGCCGAAAAACGGCGTGGCGATGAGCTGTGCCGTGGAGCCGGCGAGCACGCCGTTGAGGACGGCGGATTGCGAGAGGCCGAGTCGCGTCGTCGCGTAGGTGAGCACGAAGACGGTGAAGATGTAAAAGCAGGCGTTCTCGGCGAAGCGCGCGCCCATCGCGAGCAGGACGTTGCGCGGGTGGCGGCGCAACAGTTCGAGGATCGGCAGCGGCGCCGGCGGACGCACCGTGCGGCCCGCCGCGAAGACGGGACTTTCCTCGACTCGCAGCCGGATGAACAGGCCCACGCCCGTCAGCAGAATCCCCAGCAGGAACGGCACACGCCAGCCCCACGTGAGAAATTCCTTTTCCGGCAACGAGGAGAAAACATTGAACACCGTCGCCGCCAGCAGCGACCCCGCCGGCACGCCGGCCTGCACCCAACTCGCGCGCAACCCGCGCGCGCCAGCGCCGCCGTGCTCCACGGCCATCAGCACCGCGCCGCCCCATTCGCCGCCGACGCCCAACCCCTGCACGAAGCGCAGCGCGACGAGAAGCACCGGCGCGAGCACGCCGGCCTGCGCGTGCGTTGGCAGCACGCCGATGAGAAACGTGGCGACACCCATGATGGTCAGCGTCGTGACGAGCATGGACTTGCGCCCGATGCGGTCGCCGAAATGTCCGAAGATGATGCCGCCCAGCGGGCGCGCAAAAAATCCGACCGCATAAGTGGCGAACGCCGCCATCGTGCCCGCGAGCGGGTCAATGGTGGGGAAGAAAAGTTTGTTGAACACCAGCGCCGCCGCCGTTCCGTAAAGGAAAAAGTCATACCACTCGATCGTCGTGCCGATGAAGCTGGCGAGGACGACGCGGCCGACGGAGTCGTTGGTTGATTTTTCGGCGTTCATGGAAATCTCACGGCACGAGCCGCGGCGTGGGTGCCTTGACGAAATTCGCGTCACGCAGGTAAACCGGCTCCAGCTTTTCGCCGACTGTGAAGTCCTCGCGACCGGCCGCGATCCGGCCAAGCATAGCGGCGTCAGGAATGAGGAGCCGGCTGTTTGGAAACCAACGGATGATTTCTGGACCGACGAGCACGTCACCCGCATTTGCCGCCATTTGCACGGCGGCGAAGCTTGCGAGCCGCAACGGTTCAACCAACTCGGCGACGCGCTCCTCAATGCGATAGCGCGCGAGGTAAAACTCATTGCGCTGCGCATCCACCACCAAGCTCACGCCGCCGAAAAATCTTTCCTGGCGAGCCTGTGCCGCCAGACATTCCACGCTGCTGACGCCGATGAGCTTCACGGGCCGCACGAGTTGCCACCCTTGGGCGATGGCGATGGCCACCCGGATGCCCGTGTAGGAACCGGGACCGAGGCCGACCGCGATGACACCGACATCCTCCCGTTCGCAACGCGCCACCTGCAACGCCTGTTCGACGAGTGTGAGCGCGCCGACCTCGCGCGACTCCGCGTGTGCTTCGCCGGGCACGGTTGGCGGTCTATCAGTGCTCGCCTCGACGACCGCGACGCTTCGTCGCTCGGTTGAAAATTCAAGCGCCAGAATCTTCATAGGCGATGCAGCGAGAGTTTACTCCGAGGACTTCGATGCGGACGCGGTGCATCGTGGCGGCCGGACGGTAGGATGCGGACGGTCTGTCAGCGTTAACCCTGCAATAATCGAGCCACCGTTCCGCCCACTCGACGACCGCGACGCCGGGCG